>WRLA01000008.1 GCA_009777825.1 Bacteroidales bacterium | reverse complement strand
ATACAACTTTTTGGCTAATGCAATATCGGGAAGTTGTTTTTGCCACGAATACACGAATAAAGGAAAAAAGCAGAAAAGCAGAATGCAGAATGCAGAAAGCGCGAAAGCAAGGCAGCGGAGGACAACCTTTCTACCTTCTGCTTTCTGCCTTCTGCCAATAAACCTTACCGGAGGTATATCGTGCAATTGTTTTTGGGATTGGTGTTGGGGTCGCTGTTGCAGTTGATATTTCCGTTTTTGACACAAGGCATTGTGGATTATGGGATTAGCAATCAGAACCTTGGCTTTGTAACGCTGATTTTGATTGCGCAGTTGGTGTTGTTCACCAGTCAGACGGTGGTGGAGTTTATTCGGAGTTGGCTGTTTTATGGAATTACTTTTCCTTAATCTTTGTCTTTTTTATAATATCAAAAACCTGGTCTATTGACTCTTTATCAGTGCATAGAAAAAAAACGCCTACGTTTATTGAACTATCTTCATTAAAGCCATTAACAATATATATATACAATAAGCCGTAGTTATCAAAATTTTATGTACATTTGCCTTGAAAAATTTACAATAAATGTTATTATGAAGTTTTCAAGAGTTGTTTTTGGTTTGTTATTGGGATTACCATTGATTATCAAGGCTCAACACTGCTCCTTATCGGGAAAAGTAATTGACGGTACTTCCGGTGATTTTCTCATTTACTCTACTATAAAACTATTAAACATATCCGATTCTTCCATTTATAAAGGCACAATACCGGGCGTAAATGGATCGTTTTTTTTACAAGATATTATAAAAGGGGAATATATTTGTTGTATTTCGCATATTGGTTATCAAGAAAAGTTTTATGATATTGCTTTTCTCAAAGAAAAACAGCATTTAGATTTAGAAACAATTACACTTTTCCCCTCCATAAATACATTATCAGAAGTGGAAATTTCAACGCAAAACCGTGTAACGACCAAGTTTGATCGCACCATTTATCACATTGACAGTTCGCTATTAGCTGGGACGACTTCAACCATTGACGTGTTGAAAAAAATACCTGATTTATTCGTGGATCAAGTATATGATGCTGTGAATATCAAAGGAATGTCAAACACTATGGTTATGCTGAATGGCGTATTAAACCCTGCTGAGACCAAGCTGAAATCTATTGACCCGCAGGCTATCGAAAAGATAGAAATTATCACCAATCCTTCTTCTGAGTATGATTCGGATGTCGAGGGCATTGTTAATATCATTTTGAAAGAAGAGCGTGATCAAGGCTTCATCATTAATTTTGATGGCAATTATTTAGCCCCATTGAGCCGGATTGGTGTATCGCCTTCTTTTATTTATAATTGGAAAAGAGTACAATATCATTTTTCTTATGACTATTATCTTTGGAAAAGAAAAGATAGGGACACAACCTACAGAAACTTTACCGAAAATGAAAAAAATCACATTTACAGTTCAACATCCACCACTGATAAATATACAGAACAATCCCATGATATATGTAACAGATTAGATTACTATATTAACAAAAATAATTTTATAAGTTTTTCATTTTTAAACAATTTTAATTCCCGTACCGCTTCTGATGATATTTTCGCAACCAACCATATTCACGATAGCTTAATGAATACCATATCAACCCATTCCCAAAATACAGACAATCATTCAACCGGAAATTATACGTTTTTTTATAGAAAGATTTTTGCAAAAAAGGAAGACCACAAATTGACCGTAAATTTTAATTTTCATAATATGAAAGCGAAATATTCATCCGAATATGATGAAAATAAGACTTTTGACAATAGTAATTTTATATCAAAAAGAAATGAAACCATCAATGCTTCTCGTTATTCTTACAATTTTAAAATGGATTACTATCACCCTGTTTTGGAAAAATTTACTTATAATGTTGGTGCATTGGGTTATTATCAGATGTTCAACAATCGGTTTGATGATGGCGGGAAGTCGGATACCGTCTATCAATATAGCAATTTAAAAACTCATGCGTATTTAGACCTTGTGTGGAAAATTAAAAAGTTTGACTTTCGTCTTGGAAATAAAATAGAAAGTTATTCGACCTATATGGAATCCGAACCTGTTATAAATACGATGGAATATTTGCCTTCATTTACAGTATCAAGAAAATTTTTGAACCATCACCAGTTAAATTTTAATTTTCGTACAGCCAATTATTATCCTTCTGTTTGGATGTTAACTCCTTATATTACTTATTCTGCCGATTCTTCCTCAGCAAGCGTAGGTAATTCTGGAATCAAACCACAAACCCATTATTTGACAAGTTTAACCTACCTGCTGAGAAAAAACAACTCTATGTTACGCATTATTGCTTCTTATAGTTACATGAAAAACATGTTTGTTACTCAGAATATCATATCCGAACAAAATATTTTAATGCGACAAATAACAAATATGCCCGGAAAAAGTTTTTTGTCGCTTGCTATGATATATGCTTATGACGGCGATCTGTTATCGGTAGGAGGCAGTGTAACCCCATTCTTTGAATACTTTACTCACCCTCATGGATATAGAGACAATACTTCATGCCGTGTTTCCCTATATTCTTATTGGTATTTGCCACTTGATTTTGACATTGATGTTGATTTTTCTTACGGAGGACATAAAAATCTGACGCCTAATGGATATTATGCCGAAAAACCCGAATTAAACGTGTACCTTTCAAAAAATATTTTGAAAGGAGACATTAAAATCATGCTTGGTTATACCGGTTTGTTTATTCCTAAAGAGAGTGTCTATGTAACAGATATTGAAAATTTATATGAATGGCGTAAATATACATCAAGTTTTAGAGGAGTATATTTTCGATTTCAATACTATTTAAGACATGGAAAAAAATTTGAAAAAGAACAATTGGAAAAATATATTGACAACGATGTAAAATAAATTAATGTGCTCTTTTTCAAAGACAACGTTAACTCATAACTCCATGAAACCTTTCCCCCACCTCCGCCAACCCGACGCCATGGACTGCGGCGCCACCTGTCTCGCGATGATAGCCAAGCATTACGGCAAAAACTATACCATTCAACGTTTACGCGAAATGTGTTCCGCTTCCCGTAGCGGCGTAAGCCTATTGGGAATCAGCGATGCAGCGGAAAAATTGGGTTTTAAGACAATGGGCGTACGTATCAACTTCCGGCAGTTGTGCGAGGTTCCGCTGCCTTGCATTGTACATTGGAAGCAGGAACATTTTGTGGTAGTTTACCGCCTCCCCCAACCCCTCCGAAGGAGGGGAGTAGCGAAGGCAGGTAGCGAAAGCCGAACATCCCCCCCTTCGGGGGGGCTTGGGGGGGCTGTATATGTGGCAGATCCCGGTCATGGCTTAATCAAATTCACCCCCGCCGAGTTTTGCGCTAACTGGCTGAGTACCACGAAGAACGGGGAGGAAGAGGGCATCGCCCTATTGCTGGAACCGACACCGGCATTCTACGAGCAGGAAGACGAAAAAGGGAACAGAGCAAAATTTTCATTTATCTTCCGTTACCTGAAGCCTTACCGGAGGTATATCGTGCAGTTGTTTTTGGGGTTGGTGCTGGGGTCGCTGTTGCAGTTGATATTCCCGTTTCTGACACAAGGTATTGTGGATTATGGGATTAGCAATCAAAACCTTGGCTTTGTAACGCTGATTTTGATTGCGCAGTTGGTGTTGTTCACCAGTCAGACGGTGGTGGAGTTTATACGGAGTTGGATATTGCTGCATATCACGGCACGGGTCAATATATCTATGATTTCCGATTTTCTGATAAAGTTAATGAAGTTGCCCATCCGCTTCTTCGACATCAAGATGATCGGTGACATCATGCAACGGATTCACGACAACTCCCGCATACAGAACTTCCTCACTTCCAATACGTTGAATACATTGTTTTCGTTTGTGAATCTGATTATCTTTTCCATTGTTTTGGGGATTTACAGCCTCAAAATCTTGGGAATCTTCCTTTTGGCGAGTGTGTTGTATGTGCTTTGGATAGTCATCTTCCTGAAAAAGCGTAAGGAGTTGGATTACAAGCGCTTCGCGCAGTCGTCGGCGGAGCAGAGCAACCTCTATCAACTTATCACCGGCATGCAGGAGATCAAACTCAACAACTGCGAGAAACAGAAACGCTGGGAGTGGGAAAACATTCAGGTTAAACTCTTTAAGGTGAGCGTGAAAGGTTTAGCATTGAGTCAGTATCAGCAGGCGGGGGGATTTTTCATTGACCAGACGAAGAACATCATCATCTCGTTCTTCGCTGCCCAGGCAGTCATCACCGGCAACATGACGCTGGGGATGATGATGGCGGTGCAGTACATCATAGGACAACTGAATGCGCCCATCAGTCAGTTGATTGGTTTCGTGCAGTCGGCGCAGGATGCCAAAATCAGCCTGGAACGGTTGGGTGAAATCCACAACCGCGAAGACGAAGAACCGGATGAATATGGTATGGACGGTGTTAATTATGGGAATGCAATTAATCATCGTAGAGACGCACGGCCGTGCGTCTCTACAAATACCGCAAATTCCACAAATTCCACATTCCCCACATCCCCCACATCCCCCACCACCATTCATTCCGACGCCATTCATGGCGTCGTTCGCATCACCTTATTACCACAAAACCGCGACATCACCATCCAAAACCTCGTCTTCCGATACGACGCCCACGGCGAGACCGTCTTAGACGACCTCACCCTCTCCATCCCGACGGGAAAAATCACCGCCATCGTCGGCATGTCGGGCAGCGGGAAGACGACGTTGGTGAAATTGTTGTTGGGGTTCTATCCGCCTGTCAGGGGCGAGATCCGTGTCGGCGAGTACGACCTTCAAAACATCAACACGCGCGTCTGGCGCGACCACTGCGGGGCGGTGATGCAGGACGGTTTCATCTTCAGCGACACCATCGCCCGTAACATCGCCGTCGGCGACGAATACATTGACACCCAACGTCTTCTCCACGCCGCCAACGTCGCCAACATCCGCGAGATGGTGGAGCGCCTGCCGCTCGGCTTCAACACCAAAATCGGACAGGAGGGGCAGGGCGTCAGTCAGGGACAGCGTCAACGGATACTCATCGCCCGCTCGGTTTACAAAAATCCCGATTACATCTTCTTCGACGAAGCCACCAACGCCTTAGACGCTAACAATGAACGGGTTATCATGGAGAACCTGAACGAGTTTTTCAAGGGAAAGACCGTCGTCATCGTCGCCCACCGGCTCAGCACGGTGAAGAACGCGGACAACATCATAGTATTAGAAAAAGGAAAAATAACGGAACAAGGGACGCATAAGGAACTGACGGCGGCGAAAGGGGCTTATTTTGGGTTGGTGAGGAATCAGTTGGAACTATAAGCCCCCCCAAGCCCCCCCGAATGGGGGGGGTGTGAGGATGCTACCTGAGTTTCTCAAAAAAAAGGTGTTAATGATGGATAAAGATGGATAAAGATAGATAAAAAGGGATAAAATGATAAAAAACTCTGTGAAACTCTGTGATTCTCTGCGCCTCTGTGCTGAATAAAAAAACTCAACACAGAGACACAAAGTTCACAGAGTTGCACAGAGAAAATTAGTGAATTAGTGGCAAAAAAAATCAAATAAATCAGATGAATCAAATAAATCACAGTTCAGACAGAAGTAGCACGTGTGAAAGCCCACATCCCCCCCTTCGGGGGGGCTTGGGGGGGCTCGAACTCAAATCCCCACCCGTCCAAGAGGTCTTAGGACGTCCGCCGCGCTGGGTCATCCGGTGGGGCATCACGGTGATAATGGTTGTCATTGCGGTGGTGTTTGTCGGGAGTTACTTTTTCAAATATCCCGATGTGGTGTCGGCTACCGTTGAAGTTACGACCGAGAATCTTCCCGTTACGTTGGTGGCACGGGCGACGGGGAAGTTGGATACGCTGTTTGTTTCTGATAATGAGATGGTTGAGAAAGACCGGTATCTGGCGGTGATTGAGAATCCGGCGGATTTTGGGGATGTGTTGGTGTTGAAAGAGGCGTTGATTTTTTTCAGCACAGAGACACGGAGGGCACAGAGTTTCACAGAGAAAATGTCTTACGGTCTTGCAGTCTTACGGTCTTACGGTCTCACCCTCGGCGAACTCCAGCCCCACTACCACCAATTCATCAAATCCTGCGAAGACTACGACTATTTCATCCAAGCCGACTACTACAACCAGAAAATCAACGCCTTACGCCGACAAATCGCCCTGCAACAGCAACTTCAACAGCGCACCCGCACGCAGTGCGACCTCAGCCGTCAACAACTGGCGACGCAGGAACGTCTTTTTGCCTCAGATTCAATCTTGTACGTCCGGAATGCCATCGCCTTGGTGGAGTACGAGACCGCTCGTAGCGCCTTTCTGCAAGTACAGCAAGCCTACCAGAGCACCCTCTCGTCCATTGACAACATTGCGCTCACTATCGCGCAGTACGAGCAAAATATCTTCGACCTCCAACAGCAATCCGATGAGAAAGAGAAAGAACTTTTGTCTTCATTATCAGGCGCTTACGAAGCATTACAATCGCAAATCAACCAGTGGGAGCTGCAATACGTTTTCAAAAGTGCCGGCGCCGGCAAGGTCTCCATGACCCGACCGTGGCAGAAGAATCAGCACATCACCGCCGGCGAAGCTTTGCTGAGCATCGTGCCGGAGGGGAGTGCCCAAATCACCGGTAAAATCATGTTGCCTGCGCAGGGTGCCGGAAAAGTCAAGGTCGGACAAGCCGTCAATGTCAAGTTCGACGGATATCCGTATATGGAGTTCGGGATGGTGCGGGGGAAGGTGAAAAATATATCGTTAGTTCCCGTCGCCACGCAGCAGGGGAAATTTACGATGGTGGAGGTTGAATTTCCGGACAATCTTACTACCAATTACGGTAAAACCTTGGATTTCTCTCAGGAGATGTCCGGCACTGCCGAAATCATCACCGAGGATTTGCGGCTGATTGAGCGGTTTTTCAATCCGGTGAAGGCGCTGATTAAGAGGTGAGAGCGATATGCGATGTGCGATGTGTGATATGAGATATGAGGGGTGTATGACAGAAATTTTTAATGCGTTTGCCCTGATTTCGCTGCGCTCCATTCGAAAATTTTTTGTACATTTGCGCCTTTGTAACTAATATAGATTTCATCATGTTACCTTCGATAGATCCGAAAAAAGTTGCCGCATGGTCGCACTTGGAACATCACGTAAATTACGAGATGGTGGCGACGCTGGAGGAGTTGTTTATGGACGATTCCGAGCGGTTTTCCAAATTTTCATTAGAGACGGACGGGCTGTTTTTCGACTATTCGAAGAGCCACGTCTCCGAAAAAACCATCTACCTGCTTCGTGCGTTGGCGGAGAGTTGTGAACTGCCGTTGGCGATAGAGCAGATGTTTTCGGGTGAAAAAATCAACGAGACGGAGAAGCGCGCCGTTCTGCACACTGCCCTCCGCAATTTCTCAACCGAGCCGGTCTTTGTTGACGGACACGACGTGATGCCGCAAATACGCGCCGTGCAGGAGCAGATGAGAGATTTCACCAAGAAAATCCACGAAGGGGCGTGGCGTGGTTTTTCGGGTAAAAAGATAGACACCATCGTCAACATCGGCATCGGCGGTTCCGATTTAGGACCGATGATGGTGTGCAAGGCGTTGAAACACTACGCATTAGATGGGATGAAGGCGCATTTTGTCTCCAACGTTGACGGCAGCCATATTGCCGAAACGCTCAAAGAGGTGAATCCCGAAACGACGCTCTTTCTGATTGTCTCCAAAACGTTTACCACGCAGGAAACCATGCTCAACGCCCATACCGCGCGGAAGTGGTTTTTGCAACATGCGCCGGAGCAAGCCGTTGAGAAACACTTTGTTGCCGTCTCGACCAACGAAAAGGCGGTGAGCGAGTTTGGCATTCATCCCGACAACATGTTCCGTTTTTGGGATTTCGTGGGCGGTCGTTTCTCGTTGTGGTCGGCGGTAGGATTGTCTATTGCCTGTTACGTTGGTTATGAGCATTTTGAGAAATTGTTGATGGGCGCGTATCAGATGGATAGACATTTTCGCAGTGCGCCGTTGGATAAAAACATGCCGGTCGTTTTTGCCTTGCTGGGCATCTTGTATAACAATTTTCACCATTTGAACACCGAAGCCGTGTTGCCCTACGACCAGTATTTGGAGCGCTTTCCGGCATATTTGCAGCAAGCGGCGATGGAAAGCAACGGGAAATCTATTGACCGACAAGGCTGTTATGCCGAATTGACCACCGCTCCCATCGTCTGGGGCGAACCCGGAACCAACGGGCAACACTCGTTCTACCAACTCATCCATCAGGGAACTACCAAAATCCCCTGTATCTTCATGGCGCCCGCCATCCCGCTCAATGACTTGGACGACCATCACAAAGTTCTGTTTTCCAACTTCTTAGCGCAATCGGAAGCGCTGATGAAAGGAAAAACCGACGAAGAAGTCCTAAACGAACTGCAACGCCAAAAGTTGCCGAAAGAGACGATTGACAAACTGTTGCCCCACAAGGTTTTCGACGGAGACATCCCCAGCATCTCCATCATTTACAGGAAGTTAACGCCTGAGATATTGGGAAGTTTGATAGCCTTGTTCGAGCATCGTATCTTTGTGCAAGGCATTATTTGGAATATTTACAGTTTCGACCAGTTTGGCGTCGAACTCGGTAAACAGTTGGCATTGAATATCTTACCGGAACTTGACGAAACCCGAAAAACCTCAAAACACGACGCTTCTACCGCAGGACTTATTCAAAAATTCAAAGAATACAGAAACGAAGAGGGTAAATAACAAATTATATCCACGATGCTTATCATAGGAATAACCGGTACTTTGGGCGCAGGGAAAGGAACAGTGGTGGACTATTTGGTGCAAGAGAAAAACTTTTCCCATTATTCGGTGCGTGCGTTTTTAATCAAAGAGATAGAAAAACGGAATCTGCCTGTCAACAGAGATTCTATGGTATTGGTTGCCAACGATTTACGAGCAAACCATACCTCTTCATACATCACCGACTGCCTCTACGAAGAGGCTAAAAAGAACAACCGCAACAGTATCATCGAAAGCATCCGCACGCCGGGTGAGGCTCTCTCGTTGCGTGCAAAAGGTGATTTTCTGTTAATTGCCGTTGACGCCGACATCGCCATTCGTTATCAACGAGTTACACTGCGCGGGTCGGAGACAGACCACATCGGTTTTGAAGAGTTTTCCGCCAACGAAACGCGCGAAATGAACTCCGACGACCCCAACAAACAAAATCTGCGAAAATGTATCGAAATGGCGGATATTTGTATAGAAAATAATGGGGATATCACACAACTTTATGAGAAAATCAACAAGTTCCCTATTTCACAAATGTAGCAACCTCTTTACTCAAAACCCTCGCTTTTGCTTTCCCAACGACGGTAGCCAACTCCTCTTCCGTCACTTTTTTGATTTGTGCGAAAGAACCGTATTTCTTCAATAGCGTCTCGATGGTTTTCTCTCCAATGCCGGGGATGGCGTTCATTTCGCTGACGAAAGCGTGTTTGCTGCGACGGTTGCGGTGGTGGGTGATGCCGAAACGGTGGGCTTCGTTGCGCAGTTGCTGGATGATTTTCAGCGTTTGCGAGGTCTTGTCAATATACAACGGGAGCGAATCGCCCGGAAAATATATCTCCTCCAACCGTTTGGCGATGCTGATGATGGTGATTTTCCCTTTTAAGTCCAACTTTTCGAGGCTGTTGAGGGCGGAACTCAACTGTCCTTTTCCGCCGTCAACGACGATGAGTTGCGGGAGTTCCTGTTTCTCGTCCAAGAGGCGGTGGTAACGGCGGTAGATCACCTCTTCCATCGAGGCAAAGTCGTTGGGACCTTCGACGGTTTTGATGTTGAAATGGCGGTACTCTTTCTTCGACGGTTTGCCGTTGCGAAAGACGACCATGGAGGCGACCGGATAGGCGCCCTGTATGTTGGAGTTGTCGAAACATTCGATATATGCCGGCGGGACGGTCATGCGCAAGTCGGTCTGCATGGTGCTCATGAGGCGGGTGGTGTGCAGTTCGGGGTCGGTGATTTTCTGTAGTTTTTCCTGTCCTATCCGGTGCAGACGGACGTTGCGGTCGGAGAGTTCCAGCAGTTTGCGCTTGTCGCCGCGTTGCGGAACGGTGTAGGAGACGCCATCCAATTCGGCGTCGGGAAGAAAGGGGACGATGATTTCGTGAGCCGTACTCTGCTGCTGCTGACGCAACTCTACGATGGCTAAACTCAACAACTCTTCGGGCGTCTCGTCCAACCGTTTTTTCAACGCCAGCATCCTCGATTTGACGATAGCACCGTTGACGATTCCAATAAAGTTGACGAAAGCGTCCGTCGGGGAGGCGCTGATGGAAAAAACATCCAAGTCGGTAATGTCGGGACTGACTACCACACTTTTGCTTTGATATTGCAGCAACCGGTCGTACTTCTGTTTCACGACTTGCGCCTTTTCAAAATCCAACGTTTCGGCATGTTGCAGCATCTCGTCGCGAAGTGACTTCAATACCGTTTTGATGTTCCCTTTGATGATTTCGCGGATGTTGCGAATCATCGCCATGTAGTCATCCAGCGATTGTTTTCCTTCGCAGGGGGCGGCGCAGTTTCCGATGTGGTATTCGAGACATACGTTATATTTTCCGGCGTTGATTTTTTCCGGACTCAGCGGCAAGCGGCAGGAACGCAACGGATAGATATTGCGAATTAATTCGAGAATGACGTTGACATTGCGTAGCGACGGATACGGTCCGAAATATTCCGAACCGTTGCGAACAATATTGCGGGTCGGGAAAATACGTTGAAACGGCTCATTATCAATGCAAATCCATGGATAGGTCTTGTCGTCTTTGAGCATGATGTTGTAACGCGGCTTGTACTGTTTTATCAGCACATTTTCGAGGAACAGGGCATCGCTTTCGGTGGCGACGGAGATGGTTTTGATGTCGGCTATCTTGCTGACTAACAGCGCGGTCTTGGCGCTGACGTGCTGCCGGACAAAGTACGACGACACCCGTTTCTTGAGATTTCGCGCCTTGCCGATGTAGATGATTTCGCCGTTTTTGTTGAAATACTGATAGACGCCCGGCTTTTCGGGAAGGGTACGGATGAGGGAGGTTAGTTCCGGTTGAACGTTATTCATCTTGGTTATTTAACGCTGACCAAGTGTTAGGACCGCATATACCGTCCACTGTTAAACCGTTTTGCTGTTGATAATCTTTTAAGGCTGTTTCGGTAGCGGGTCCAAAATCTCCGTCAATGGTTAAGTTATATCCAAAATCGTTTAGTTTACTTTGCATGGTTTTAACCGCGTCTCCTTTATCGCCTCTTTTTAACAGCGGATAATTCGGAACTGTTACATAACCCATTGCTTTTGCCACATCCGCGCGGAACGTATCCATGCTTTTATTGTGTTTCGGAAACCAGTGCATGACGTCGGTGTGATTGCTGGCGATATTCAGACTTTTTCCTTCACTATGACAAATAACAGCGGGATATTCCGGTTTGATGTTATATTGTTCGCAAAGCATGGTAGTGAGTTCAACCGCTTCCTGATACACTGCATCGAAATACGTTTTATCGGTTAAGTTGTCTTCACAAATTTCAAAACCTATGTATCCGTTATTTGCCGAGCCTCCCGCATGCCATCCGGGCATATCCCATGGCAATGTTTGATAGGTGGCAATATCGCCATTTGCCAATTTACCGATAAAGGCATGTACGCATTTTTTCATATTATCCGGCTGGGGCTGGTTCCAATGATTATTATTCGGGTTATGTCCGAGAAGCCCGTCATCGGGATTGACATACCTTTTCAAATTAGGATTGCTCGCACCGGTAGAATGTACCATAATACCGACAAGCGTCATCGTTGTTCCTTCTTTGTAACACTCATTTTGTGTTAAAAATAATTTTTGTAAATTCATATCCTTACTATTTTAATAAAAGTCAGATGCAAAAGTACATTGAAAGTCATCAACAAAAACGGATTGTAAGCATCACGCCATCTCTCCGCTCACGATGATCTCCGCATTCAGCAGTTTTGATATCGGGCAGTTTTTCCCTGCTTCCCGGATGACTTCCTGAAATTTCTCGTCCGTCATGTTCGGGACGATTCCGGTTACGTGCAGGGTTGAGGCGATAACGGCGCCATTTTCAAACTTTACGGAACAGTTGGTATTCAACGAGTCGGGGACAAAGCCTGCCGCTCCGATTTCAAAAGCCAACTTCATGGTGAAACAGCCGGCATGCGCCGCTGCAACTAATTCTTCAGGGGTGGTGCCAACGCCGCCTTCAAAACGCGATTTGAACGTGTAGGGCGTTTCTTGTAACGCATTGCTGCGTGTGGACAGATGTCCTGTTCCTTCTTTGCCGGAGCCTTTCCATACGGCTACCGCTTGTGGTTTTATATTCATTATCAATAAGTTTTTAAGATTTGTTTACTATTTTTATGTAACGTTTCCAAACACAATTACAAAAAGAGGGCGCCGCTTGTCGCACCCTCTTTTCGTTTCGCAAAAAAGGGAAAAATTATTTTTTCGCTTCTTCTACCGATACTTTGCGGAATTCTTTCATTAACTTACTCAATTCCAACGCGGCTTTTCTGGCACGGGTGCCGGCAGCCTTATTTCCTTTTTCTGCTTGTGCGGCGGCTTCCTTTACGAAAACATCTATCTCCGCTTGAATTTTGTTTACTAACTCTTTCATGTCTATTGATTTTTATAAGTTTGGGCAAAGATAGATATTTTTTACATAATCATATCATTTGAACAAATTTTTTTTCATTTTTTTTTCATTTTCCCGTTTTTTTTCAATTTTAAAACAACATCTATTTGACTATCAATGATTTATTTTTCATCTAAAAACATGGCTAAATGCAAAAAACTTGAGGTTGTTTACTTCTTTTATACGTTTCCAACGCTCTATCGGCTATAAAAATGCAGCCAATGAGGAGCAAAGGAGCGACAATTACGGGCGAAAATGTGATTTGTCGCGGGGCAAAATGCAAAGAAGAGAGGTAATCGGACGCCAAAATGTAGTAATGCCCCAACTGTTTCAAAAGCACGGAAAGCGAAAAGTCGGCATGGTAAAACAACAAAAAACAAGCCGCAAAACCAATGCTTATCATGCTGATAAACAACGGTTTCTGATAAAAATAAACCTTGTTTGCCACCTCAATACTTTGGACTTGCCTCATCACTTTTTCCGTAAAATGGCGCGGAGGCTGCTCCAACGGTAACTGCTTTAACATCTCTTCTAATGGATCTCGTTGATAATCTTTGTAATACGTGCTCATATCTCTCTATTTTTAATGAATAACACCTTTTTTACTTACTATTTCGTTCGACAATTTTTGCCGGATTCTAAACAATTTCACCTTCACATTGCTCGACGACAACTTTGTGATTTCGCTGATTTGCTCGATGCTCATCTGTTGCGTGTAGTACATATTAATAAGGAGCAACTCTTCCTGTTTCAAACCGTCTAACGCACGCGACAGGGCGAGACGTCGTTGGTTGTCATCGCTTTCATCGGCAAAAATCGTCATTTCGTCGTGTTCGTCAGCCATTTTAAACTCCACCTCCGACAGGGGCGTATAGTCGGGACGCGATTTCCGGACATGACTGATCGCCATGTTGTAAGCGATGCTGTAAAGCCACGTCGAAAATTTGGAACTCCCCTTGAACGTATGTAATGCCTGATACATCTTTAAAAAAACATCTTGTGCCACTTCTTCTGCGTCTTCCCGCTGCCCCGTAATGCGCAGGGTGATGGTAAACACCATCGCCTTATGCCGGTCAACCAAGCAAGAGAAAGCTCTGCCGTCTCCACTCAACACACGTTGAATATAAACTTCGTCGGAGATATATTCCATCATAAACAGTCTCTTTTCTTGCCGTCTTTTTGTTTTAGACGGCATGTCAAATAAACGGTTACAAAGGTAGTTAAAAAAGTGTAACCAAATAAAATATGGTGCGTCTTATCAAAAAATAAAATTTATGGAAGCTGTACTTATAGTTGGTATTATTTTTGCGTTTGTCGTTATTGTAATATGGTTGGATACCAGAAAACGAGAGCGCATGTTGTTATTACAGCAGGGGAAAGATCCTAATCTTGCTGATTCAAAAAATAAAACGTTGTCCTCAACCAATTACATGAAATGGGGAATTATCATCCTTGGCGTTGGGTTGGGCATGTTAGCCGGCACCATCATCGGACAGTTGCTGCCCGGCAGATATAACGGCGTGTATATCGCCTGTCTGATGATTTTCAGTGGGTTAAGCGTCATCGTGAGTTTTTTGGTTACCCGCCATGTGGCTCCTGCTGATAAACCGGCGGAGGGGAATGGTGAGTAGGGAGATTTGAGATTGTGAAATTTGAGATTTGAGACTTTTAGACACAAGACTTTCTCTGTGTAACTCTGTTCTCTTCCCCTTTCGGGGGGAACCAAAGGGGTCTGCGCCTCTGTGCTGAGTTTTTTTTTCAACACAGTTCAGACAAAAATCCGTATCTTTGCACAATTTTTAAAATATTAATGCAATGAAGAAATATTTAATGCTTTTAGCCTTATCAGGATTGATTATGAGCGGATGTAATGAGAAAAAATGGGTATATCCCGAAACAAAACAACAGGATGTGATAGACGTCTATTTCGGACAGTCGGTTGCCGACCCGTATCGCTGGTTGGAAGACGACAACGCCGCCGACGTCAAAGAATGGGTGGACGCCCAAAACGCCGTTACCAACAAATATTTGGAGGCGATACCGTTTCGCGCGGCTTTGAACAAGCACCTAACCGAGATGTGGGACTTCCCGAAGTTCGGAACGCCGAGCCGTAAGGGCGACCGTTACTTTTTTATGAAAAACGACGGTCTGCAAAATCAATATGTGTTATATACGCAGATTGGATTGGATGGCGAGCCGGAGGTGCTGTTAGACCCTAACACGCTTTCGGAAGACGGCACGGTAGCGCTGGCAGGCACGGCGCTCTCCAACGACGGGAAATACTTGGCTTACCAAATCGCCAGAGCCGGCTCGGACTGGAACGAAATTTTTGTGATGGACGTCGCCACCAAAGAGCAACTGCCGGATCACATCGAATGGGTGAAGTTTTCGGGCGTTTCGTGGCTGGGCGAAGGATTTTTCTACAGCGCCTACGACAAACCGCAAGCCGGCACGGCGCTCTCAGGGAAAAACCAGTTCCACAAAGTCTATTTCCATAAACTCGAAACGGCGCAAACCGACGACGTCTTAGTGTATGAAGACAAAACACAGCCCAACTGGAACTTCGGGATGGGCGTTTCCGAAGACGAAACCTATCAGTTTCTGTCGGTCTCGGAAAGCACTTCCGGCAATAAACTCTACGTGAAAGAAGCCAACAATCCGAAAGCGTCCTTTGTCCCCATCTCTGAAAATTTCGATAGCGACTTTAGCGTGATTGATGTGGTTGACGGGAAAATTTTGATGATGACCAACTATCAAGCGCCGAAATACCGTCTGTTGAGCATTGACCCCAAACAGCCATCCGAAACAAATTGGATGGAAGTGATTTCCGAAACGGAATTTGTGTTAGAGGGCGTTACTCTTATCGGCGGGAAGATCGTGGCGACTTATCTGCGCGATGCGCACAGCGTGGCTTCGGTGTTCAATGCCGACGGGACGCTGTTACACGAAGTTGAGTTCCCGACCGTAGGCACGGTAGGCGGTTTTTCGGGACGAAACGACAGCCCCGAAGCGTTTTACGCTTTCTCGTCCTACACCTATCCGACGACCATCTTTAAATATAATGTAGAGACCAACGTCTCGGAACTCTATCGCAAACTCGACTTCAGTTTCGACCCCGAAAACTATACCACCGAACAGATTTTCTTTGCCGGCAAGGACGGCACGCAAGTTCCCATGTTCATCACTTATAAAAAAGGAATGCAACTCAATGGTAAAAATCCGCTGTTGCTGTACGGTTACGGTGGTTTTAACATCCCTTTGACGCCGGGATTCAGCGTTACCAATATTCCGTTTATTGACAATGGCGGTATCTATGTCGTTGTCAACCTGCGCGGCGGTGGCGAGTACGGCAAAGAGTGGCACGAAGCCGGCACCAAGATGAAAAAACAAAATGTGTTCGACGACTTCATCGCGGCGGCGGAGTGGCTTATCGCAAATAAATATACCAATTCCGATAAGTTGGCAATCATGGGCGGGTCGAACGGCGGATTGTTGGTTGGCGCCTGCATGACGCAACGTCCCGAACTCTTTAAAGTTGCCATTCCGCAAGTCGGCGTGTTGGACATGTTGCGCTATCAGAATTTCACCATCGGACGCGCCTGGGCGGTGGACTACGGCACCAGCGAGGATTCGCAGGAAATGTTTGAGTACCTGTTGGGCTATTCGCCTTTGCATAACGTGAAAGCGGGCATTGCCTATCCTGCGACTTTGGTAACGACAGCCGACCACGACGACCGCGTCGTCCCCGCACACTCGTTCAAATTTATTTCCGAGTTGCAGGCAAAAGACGCCGGAAAAAATCCCGTCTTAGTCCGCATCGAGTCGAACGCAGGACACGGCGCCGGCAAACCGACCGCCAAACTCATCGAAGAGGTAACCGACCGCTGGGCGTTCATTATGTATAATTTGGGAATGAAATTTGAGAAGTGATATTCTATCCGATGTTGTATTTCAATTCCATCACCCGTTCGTACCATTGTTTTCCGAACCTCCTTACAAGCGGTTGTTTCAGAAACTCAAAAACGGACATTTTTAACTCTTTTCCCTTTTTTCGGGCATGGTAGCAGACGTCCCATTTGTGGTATCTCAGTTCGACAAATCCGTTATCTTTTGATACTAAGCGGATTGGGTAGAGATAGCAGGAGATGGGTTTGTTAAAATTGTCGTCGTCGGAGAGACCTTTCAACGTGCCTGTTTCGTAGGCTTTTTCGATGGCGCACCGGGCGGTTCCGTCTTCCATACACACGAAAGCGCACTCTCCCTCATCTATTAACGGAGTGGCGAAACAGCCTTCTATGTCGAAGTCGAAGACGCCGTTTTTTTCGACAACGACTTTGCCTTTGGACGTCATGTAGGGTTTGACGGCGTCAATCAGGTCTTCCAGCACGGCTATTTCAGTTTCGTTGAGGGGCGCTCCGGCGTCGCCTTCGATGCAGCAGGCGCCTTTGCAGAGCGTCAAGTTGCAACAAAACGTCTCTTCAAAAAGATTATCGGGAATAATAACGTTGTCAAAGATGAGCATGTGGTGGGCGTTGAAGAAAGTGGTTTTTAGTTTAAGACCATGATTTTGGTGATGGTGGTTTCGATGCCGTCTTCGTCGGTGATGAAAACGACGTAAACGCCTGTTTTAACACGTTTTCCGTTGAAGTCTTTGGCATACCAGATGGCTTGTCCGCCTTTTGCCTGCGTTGCATAGACGAGGTTTCCTGCCACGTCGGTGATTTTTATGTCAGCCATATCAACCACGCCGCTAATGGCGATAGGTCCTTGATAGTCAGGTTTTACCGGATTTGGGAAGGCGTAAACGTCGCCGTTGGTCGAAGTTCCTTTTGTGGCTTCGTCGCGATAGGAGACGATGCCATGTTCGGTTGCCATGAACACCTCGCCGTTGTCGGTGATGCAGGCGTTCAGCATGTTATCCGAAAAAATCGGACTTTTTTCGCCGGTGGACAACTTATCCGCGGTAAAGTGAAATATCTCTTCCATTCCGTCTGCTGAGATCTTGTAAACGCCTTGTTTGTCCGAAAAACACCATTTTTCGTTGGATCCGTTTACTATAATTTGTGTAATTCTTTCATTATTAAGTAGATAGTCTACAAAACCTCCGAGTGTCAGTTTCGGGCGGTCAATGTTGAGGGGATAGAAATTTCCGTTGTTTGACTCCAAAATGTTATAGAGGTTGCGAATAATGAAAATGCCGGCATCGGTGCCAACCCACATATTTCCGTTTTTATCTTCCGCGATGGAGCGCGGACGTGCGTCCAAGCCTTCTACCGGACCGATTAGACGAACCTTGCCGCCGTTTTTTTCGTTATATACGATCAAAAGTCGTTGTCTGTCAACCAGCCATTTGTTGTCGTAACTATCAATCACCAAGTTATAAACTTCTCGGTTGGTGCAATTGTTGCCGAGGTAGTGTGACTCCCAAGTTCCTGATTTATCGAGAGTTAAGAGCAAATTTCTCGCATTGGAGTTGGCGACCCACATCAATCCTTTGCTGTCGAAAGCGATTCCTGCAACAAATTCGCCTTGTCCGGGTGCTTCAAAACGTTTTTGCAAAGGGCTGTTGGTCGAGTTATATACCTTGGTAACCACGCCGTTAGTCATCTCTGCCATTCCGGTTCCCCATGTTCCGATATAAAGCAGGTCTTTATTTTGCGGATGGACGGTGATGTTTGCAACGTCTTTAATGTTGTCCGGAAGATTTTTATTTGTGTGATTGAACGATGTCCATGAATAGCCGTCGAAACAATATAAACCATTATCCTCTTTCCATGTCCACGACGCCGGTGCCATATATTCGTCATGTCCTCCCGATGCTACCCAAACTTTGGTTCCGTCGGTTGTCATGTTGAAAGAGCGGTAGGAATAGGGTCCGTTGGGCTGTATGGATTCTCCGGCAATGGTTTCCATGTCGTTAATAAAAAGTAATCCCAAGCCGTAGTCTGCCACAAAATATTGATTGTTACCGGCATAAAACGCCTGCATCGGATGGACTCTATGAATGGTGTCGCCAACATGTACATCTCGGATAATTTTGGACGATTGGTAGGATTCGGGATAAACATACACGGTTAGCTGGGCAGATATCAGCAATTGGTCGTTTGAGATGGAAATGTCCGGTTTATACGGCGAGGCGACCGCATAGACATAGCCTCTCAGCAAGGCATAATCATTTTTCAAAGGCGTCTGTGTATAGACATTAAATGTTTCTTCAAAGTAATAGACCAATTTTCCTTTCCAATAGTTAATGGCTACACATCTTCCGTATTCGGGTGTTTCCATTTGAGTCCATGCGTTATAATGGCTAATCAGCGGTTCGTTTTGCGCAGCGTAAAAGATTCCCTGGTTGGTAGCGGCGTAAAAGTTTTTATCGTCGGCGGTGAAATCCCACACAGCGACTTCTGTTCCATCCATCCGCATGCGGTAAGTGTCTTTTACTCCTTCGTTTTCAAGGTCATACACCACAACGCCAAACTCGCCGCACAGGTAAGCATATTTGCCGTAACAGACAATCCGGTTGATTTTTTTGACGCTGACATCGGAGTTTTTAATATCGGCTACATTGACGATTTCATTGTTTTTAATCAAATCAATACTCCCGTCTTCGTGTCCGATGATGATACATTTTTGCGATTCGTTGTAACCCAATGCGCTGAAAACGTTGCCCGACAATCCGTCTAACTTGGAAATGGTCTCAACATATCCGCTTTTGCGGTCATAGACGAAAAGTCCTCTTGTGGTCAAACAATAGACGTCATCGCCCACGACTTTGACGCCAATCGCTCTGTTATACGGGACGTGAACCCGCCATTGTCCGATGGGGATGTCTTGTGTTTTTGCTGTCAAAAAACTGAAAATCAGCGTGATAAAAAGTATTCGTGTTTTCATTTATATATAATATTTTATTTATAATTTTCATCTTTCACTCGTGTAACGTAAATTTTATGGGCATGTTATATGACACGCGCACCTCTTTTCCTCTTTGTTTGCCGGGTTTCCATTTGGGCATCAGTTTGGTAACACGGATGGCTTCTTCGTCGCAGCCGCCGCCGATGCCTCTTAAAATCGTTACCTGTGTGATGCTTCCGTCTTTTTCCACAACAAAACTTACGTAAACCGTCCCCTGTATCCCGATTTCTCGCGCCACTTGCGGGTATTTGATGTTGTTGCGCAAGAAATTCAATCGTGCTGCATCGCCGCCGGTGTATTCGGGGTTTTGCTCAACAATAAGAAAGGGTTCGTCTTCCGGCGGTACTTCCGGCGGGAGGACTAATGGTGGCAAGTCCGGTATCGGGGTGTCGGAGGTGATGCCGACGTCTATTTCGGGATCTTTTTCGACATTTTTATCATTGTCAATCGGTTTAAGCAGAACGGTTTGTGGTGGTGGCGGCGGCAATTCTATTTTATCAGGCGGGACAAGGAGAATCCAATCAGGGTCTATTATTCCGTCGGGGCGCACAGTCCGGGTTGCTGTTCCGGTTTTATATGATTTTCCTTCAAACACCATATACACCAGCGCTAATACGATGATCAGTCCGATTTCGATGAAAAGTCCTCTTTTGGAACGGAGGTCGGCTTTTGCTGTTTTTTTCTCTTTCATGATTTATATCTTTTCTTTTATAACTGCTATTGGGCTTTTTTATTGTTTTCGACAGCGTTCCGCTCCACACCAAACGGCACTCACAAACCTACACTTAAACATAATTGGTAATAAATTTTGTCGCACCGCACCAAACGCTGCAAACAAAAGCCTCTAAAAGAACTGAGGGCGTGTAGCCTTTGTTCGAGCCAGACTGGGGCAGAAAATCACACGCAGAAACTTGCGCCGAAAAGGACATCTTATCCAAAAATAAGTTTTAGCCCTCTTTGGGGACATTACGGCTATAAATTTTTTTTTTTGCCCATATTAAAAAACTTCGTATCTTTGCACCGTCATTTTTGTGGCACAGTTTTTGACTTATTGAATATTATTTTTTTAAATTATTAATAACTTTAAATTATTTTTTATTATGGTAAAATTTATTACAAAATCAGTTTGCATGGCGTTGATAGCAATGCTGTGCGTTGGAAGTCTAAATGCGCAAATGGCAAGAACAAAGGCGACGGGTACCCAAATCCAAAGTTCCAGTCAATTTGCAAGTATGAATGCCTTTAAAAAAGGTATTTCTTCACCCACACCTCGCGGATTGGTCAAAGTTACACTGGAATCTAATGATCCATGGACTGATGGCAGCGGTTATCAATTATTATTAGATGCAACGGCTACACAGTACGATGTAGGGTTTCCCGCTACTGCAAATCCATGGGCATCTTGTCCTGTTCCCTCTACGCTTTACAATTGGGCTACACACAAGATCCCGGAAAATGCCACGGCTGAATGTTCACATGCAACATTTGTACACGGATCTGTTACGGTTTACATTCCTGCCGGCACTTACGATTTTTGCTTTACGAATCTAGAGTTAGGATGGGGCGACGATCGTCTGTGGTTTCCGAGTACTTATGGACCTTTTGATCCACGCCAAGACAATTTTGTTTTTGAAGAAGGGAATGCATACCACTTTTTAGCACATCTAGTAGGAAGTAATGATGGTATCACTCTGACAGTAACACCCGATGTAATTATCGAATGCGACCCCGCAACAAACTTAACCGTTGCTTATACTTCAGACTGCGAAGCAAATTTGACGTGGACTGCTCCGGCTTCAGATCTTACCTACAACATTTACCGCGACAATATTAAGATTACCACTGTAACTACAACATCCTATACCGATGCCGGCTTTAATATAACTGTACCTCATACATGGTCTGTAAAAGTTGTTTGCGATGACTTCGAATCAGAGGCGGTTACTCAATCCTTAAATGCTTGTGATGATAGCGGCGACTGCTCTGCAGCAACTATTACAGCCGTAACCAATTCCGGAACAGATGGATTGAAAGTAGATTGGACCTATCCTACAAAGAGAGACGATGTTATTATTACTCAAGGTGGTGATTTTGGAAATAATGGAGTGGGCGCAGGACAATCCTCTTTCGGAGTTTATCATCGCTTTACTCCAGACGATTTAGCCATTGTTAATGGCGGTGAAATCACACATGTTGCTTTTGCTCCTATGTATGGTTCAACACAAACAGAACCCGGACATACTTATTCCATCAGGATATATAAAGGCGGTACCTGGACCCCAACACGTAACCCCGGTACCCAAATTCATTCTCAAGATATAGACAATGCAAATATTCCTTTTGATGGCAATGAATATACAGTTACTTTAACTACGCCTATTATCATTAACGCATCAGAAGAATTATGGATTGGATACTATTGCACTAATATAACTTCCGTACCGGACGAAAATAAATTTCCTGCAGGTACCGATAATGGTCCACGTAATGAAGGGCTGGGTAATGTTATGTTCTTCAATAATGCATGGAGTACGCTTTATGAATTGGCGCCTACATTAAATTACAATTGGTGTATAAAAGGCTTTGTTCAAGTAGAGATGCCAACAGTAGATATTTATCGTAATACAGTGGTAATAGAGTCTGGTTTCAAAGGGAACACCTATACCGACAAACCTCTTGAAGACGGTGAATATTGTTATCAATTGATGGTGAATTGTGTAGGAGGCGGAAATTCCGCTATGTCAAACGAAATGTGTGGCGAGATAGACGTCCCGTGTCCTAATGTAACAGGCACAAAGGCGGTCATCGAAGAGTGCAAAACAGCCACCATCACATGGACAGCCGCCGCCGGCGCCAAAGAATACAAAATTGAAAGAGAAGGCGTTGCACCGGTTACAGTTGAAACCTCCCCATACGTCGAAGAAGCTGAGTTCGAACACGACGTTACTTACACCTGGACGATTACGACCATTTGCCTCAGCGGTAAAGAAGCAGACGGCGTAATAGCAGAAACCAAAGGAAACTGTCCCGGCGACGGCATCGCCGAACTCGCCAACAGCGTAGCCATCTACCCGAACCCGACCACCGGCATGATCACCATCACCGCCGACAACTTCACTTTCGCCAAAGTAGAAATCTATAACACCGTCGGACAATTAGTAGATACCAAAACCGTCAACAAATTTGACATCTCGTCCTACAGTACCGGCGTTTACCTCTTCAAAGTTTATGACGAATACAATAACAGCGTTACCAAACGCGTTATGGTTACGAAATAAAATTTTTCATGAATCATTGTTTTAAATTGGAAAAGCCGCTCGCAAGGGCGGCTTTTTTAATAATTGAATAATTGAATAACTGAATTTTAACCACAAAGGTTCACAAACCCCCTTTGGTTCCCAGCCCCTTTTGCCTCCGGCATTTTCCCCAAAAGGAAAAGAAAAGGAAAATGTTTTGTTGGGGAAAAATCACAAAGAACACAAAACACTCATGACGTCATTGCGGGCAACGACCCGCAATCTCCTGTTCGATGTTTTACCTTTGGGGATTCCTGCTTTCGCAGGAACCGACGCCAAGTCGAGCGCAATCGAGCTTGCTCGAATTGCCGAGACGCGAAGGAGGAAGACAAAGTCAATGACGACATTGCTCTTTCCCTTTGTGTGTACTTCGTGTTCTTTTATATAACAAATTCCTATTTGTTTGAGAATAAGGGAATAAGGGATGCTTGCGGGGGACTTCTTTTCTACTAAGGGAACTATTGTAAAATAAGGTTTTAAAATCATGAAATATAATGTCAACTTGTATCTCTTTTGCAACATGAAAACCCTTATTCCTGACTTCGACACTTTTATTCCTATGTTTTTGAAACTCTGTATATCAATATAATACGATATTCGGAACGCCGATTTGAGTGTCTCGTCATTGAAATCGGAACAAACCTCATTTTTACCTCATTCAAACAAGAAAACAACCTCAGTAGCTGATAATGAGCCAATTAACCATAAACCTCATTACCTCATTCTTTGCGTTTGAAATGAGGTAATGAGGTTGGTGTTTGTTTGTAATTTATTGCTACTGAGGTTGTTTCGTTATAAAAATTAGGTGGGAATGAGGTTATTGCAATAACGATGTAGTGTTTTACTATTCCGTATGAAAAAGATTAGGTGTCGTATTGTCGAAGTCAAGACACGAAAACCCTTATTTTCTACAGCGCCCTTAGTAGCCAAATATGAAACCCTATATCCCTTATTCCCTTATTTTTTTCTATCTCAATCATCTTGTTATTCAATCTTTTCATTTTACAACGGAAAATACCTACTTTGTGGTTAAAAAGTCTTACGGTCTTGTATCTCATTCTTGCGCGTCGTCTTCCTCTTTCATCCCGTCCTTAAAACTTTTCACGCCTTTTCCCAAACCTTTCATCAGTTCGGGGATTTTCCTGCCTCCGAAGAAGAGCAACGCGATAAGTCCGATGAGGATCAGTTCCTGCATTCCGACTATGCCAGTAATATTGATGCTACCATAATGATATTTTTTTGTGATACATTGAGTTTATCAAAATGCAAAGGTACGATTTTAATTGAGAGTTGAAAATCGAAAGTTGAAACCATATTACCTTATTAAAATCCCATACGAGTGAAACAGAAAAAAACATGATGATTCTTTTACAAACAACGAGATGCGAAAATCTTGTTCGAAATGAATCTCCCTAACCGAGATATTTGCTATTGGGGCTTATTTCCAGATAAATGCAATGTGCGATATGAGACTGTGCAATATGAGACACTGTCTTTGTCCCACATCTCACGTCTCACAATCTCACATCTATTTTTTCACAACTTTTCTCGTTACCGTTCCGTTTCCCGTCGTTATCCTTAGGAAATAGATGCCGGAGGGCAGGCGGGAGAGGTCGAGGGCGGTTTCGGGGGACGAGGGGGACACGGGAGATGAAAGGGCACGTTTACCCATGACGTCGAAGATTTCCACACCGTGAATGTCATTGTGGGCTTGACCCGCAATCTCATTGTTTTCGGGAGATTGCGGGAGATCCTGAAACAAGTTCAGGACGCAATGACGGTAATACGTGATCGTTAATAACCCGCTCGTCGGATTGGGATATATCCGCACATCCCTCTCTTCGGGGGGGCTTGGGAGGGCTATCCCCACATTTTCCTCGAAATTAGCCACCAACTCCACATCTTCGGTAACGGTGAAGGAGAAGGCTGTTGTGGTGGAGACGATGGCGTTGTCGTTTGTCCAGTTGATAAATTCGTGGTTGGTGTTGGGAGTTGCTGTAACGGTTACGGGTGTTCCGGCTAAATAGTTGCCGGCGCCGGTGAGCGTACCGCCGGTTGCGGGGTTGGCGAGCAGGGTTACGGTGTATTGTTCTGGGAGTTCTCCGATGATGGAATAGAGTCCGATGACGCCGGCATTTCCGGCGATGGCGCCTCTGTCGAAGATAAAGCCTGTGGTGAGGTCAATTTCCATCAGATGTCCTTCGTCCTTTTTGTCGCGAGATGCCCAGAAAAGTCGTCCGGTGTTTTGGTCGAATGCCATGGATTGGATGTACCACGGCGTTACGCCGGTAGAACCGATGAGGGTACCTGCGCCGGTGGTTTTGTTTATCGAATAGAAACTGCCGAACTGGTCAACGGCAAACAGTTTCCCTTCGGGGTTGCACGCCAGCGAGATGGCGAGGACGCCGACGCCGCCTACCGGCGTCATGGCGCCGGTGGTCAGGTTGACGGTAACTAAGTTCGCGTGATAGTTGTCTGTGGGGTAAAGTCCGTACATGGTGTTGGTGGTATAGTCGTAAGCCATGTCGATGGGAGATGCGGAGATGGATGTGATGGCGACTTCCGTCCATGTGTCGGTGGCGATTTTGATGAAATTGACGGGGAAATAGGTATAGGGCGTTACCTCTACCGTGCAGGCGTAGAAGTAGCCGTCCACGTGTTCGCCGGCGTAGATGTGGGTGGCGGGTGCGGGCGGCAGGTAGTCGTCTAAGATGGTTACGTTGGCGGGATTGTGGGAATAAAACGAGATGAAGCCTTCCGGCGGAGATGCCACGTCGTCGTAGGTTCGGTAGCCGTAGAGTTTCACGATTTCGGGCGGGAAACTGCCGATCTTTTTGGTTTTCGAGTTGTTGCCGGGGACGACGTCGCCGGTAATGTCGAGCGTAACGGTGATTTCATACGTGCCATACGTTGAAAGGTCTAACGTGGTGTTGAAGGTGTATTCCGCCTCGCCGAAGTTGGGTACCGAGTTGGTGAATGTTTCGGTAGCCTTTACGACGCCGTCAAGTTTAAGTGTCAATGTAAATCCTGTTAGCGGGTCGCCGCCGTTGTTTTTGATTAAAACCTTAACGGGTTCGTTGGCAGTCAGGTTGTCGCCGGTGTTGGGAGTGATTATCGCTGCTAATTCTCCGTCAATAAAGTCGGCGTAGTTCACGACTCTGACGTCGTCAATAAACCATTCGTCGCCGTCGGCGCCGGCGTATCTGAATCCGATGTAGATATTTTTTCCCGCATAAGCGCCTAATGGGACGGTGATTTGTTTCCAATCTTTTGAAATTTCATTGCCCGACAGTTGTTTTATCTCGGTAAAGGCTTCGGGTTCGTTGGTTGTGGTTGAGATCCATACGCCGCCATATACGTGAAAATCCACCCACGTGTTGGCAGACCAAAACTCAAGCGCATAACTGTCGGAAGTGATTTGCAACTGCGGCGTTACCAACAATCCTTCCTGATAATAAACCGTACTGCAAATATGCCATGCGGAAAATGGCTCGCTGTGCGCGAGTTCAGCGCTTTTGTCCCAACTTCTTTCGCCGCCTTCGATGTTATGTACCGTCCAGCAGGGCGGCGGGAACGACGGAATGGTAGGACGGTCGAAGTTCTCTTCAAACGGGAACGACGTTACCATCTCGCAAGAGAGCGTTACGAATGGCATCCCGACGGCGGTGGCGTTGTGGTTGGCGTCGCATATTGAGGTAACGCTCCAGTTGAACGTTGTCGCTCCGCCCTCCTCCATGCCACTGATGGTGATGGTGTTGTCCTGTGTATAAAAATAATAATCGGCGTTTCCGTCGTTGAGGGTTAACTTATACATGGGCGCATTGCCGTCCCACGAAAAAACAGCAGAGTAGTAGTCGGGAATGACCGCCAGATTCGACGGAGCAGCACATTCGCTCACTTCCAAGACCATCCGGATAGCGGCGCCGCCATACTCCCATATCCGTGTCAGGTTGCCGGCATTGTCTTTTCCGTAGGTTATCTTATTCGGATTTCCATCGAACACCACGCCCATCTGCACATCCATATAAGGCTGGTTGATACACAGGTAATAGTTTCCGGGCGTGAGCAACGTCGCAGGAAGGTCAAGACAGGCAAAGCCGTAAACAGGGTCTTTCATCGCCGATTGGGTGAATATGGGTGTGGTGGCAGTTGTGAAATCGCCCGTCATGGCATAGAGCGAGACGGAGTAATCCATGCCCACCGGATGTCCGAATCCGATATGCGCCTGCGAGATGGTAACGGGCTGACTGATGGTAAAAATGTTGCCGTAAGCAATCCACGTAGTGCTGATTACCGGTGAAAAGTCGTACAGATAGGTTACTTCGTCCACAGCGTATAAGTTTTTTGTTCCTTTATAATAAAAGGTAGCGTCGTTGTTTTCGGGGTTGGAGTCCGGTTGGTCTTGGGTAAAGGTGTAGGTCATGGCATTGTCTCCTTCGGGAACGTTGACGGAGGACGACAGTGTCAGTTCAGCGGTTGCTCCGGGCGCCAGCGAAGGCAACGGGGCTGATGTTCCGAGCGTCGCTCCGTTGATTTTGGCGGTCAGGACGATGTTGGTTTGCGTTGACGCGCCGATGTTTTCCACTTTTCCCGAAGGTAGCAGTTGCGTTTTAGGGACTTGCGAATAGTTATAGTCTGTAATATTTTCCAAATCGTCGCCCATCACCTCAACAACCAAAACGTCGTCAATGTAAATCAAATGCCCATCCGCAGCCGAGATGGCGTGCCAGCCGATGTAATAGTCATCGCTGTCGGTGGGGGTGAAATTGACGGTTATCGTTGTCCGGTAGTAATTCACCGCATCGTCCGAGACAAAAAGTTGTTGGGTCATGCCTGCTGCTGTCGGTGATTTTCCGGTTTTCAGTTCTAACTTTTCAATCACATTTCCCGATCCCATCGTCGTCAATATAAAACTGATTTGGTACATCTTCCCCTGCGTGAGCGGAATGCCCGGCGTGATGAGCCACGCATCGTGCGCCACGTTGTTATGGGCAAGAATCCGGGCGTATCTCCCCGTAACGCCTGCCAGGTCTTGTATCATCTCAATGATCCAGTACTCTTCCCTGCTCCAGGCGTTTCCACCCGACGTCGGGAGATTGGTCCAGCCGACTTCAAAGTCGTTCCCTGCGGGAGTCTCAAACGCATGTTCGAAAACCACCACCGGCTCCGACCTCTGACGTTTTGTTGAAGTTAAATTTTCCTTAGCGGGAAGTTGCGTCTGTACGACTTCCAATTGCGCATTCATCGTGTAGACGACGAAAGCAAGAATCAAAAAAGTAAATAATCGTTTAGTTGTCATGTTGATTAAATTTAAGTTTAACAATAATTAGGGTGCAAAGGTAGTGGATTATCGTGATACGTGGTTTATTTTTCACGTCTGATTCTTGAATTAGACGCAAAAATACCCTGTTTTCAAGTCTAAATGTAATTCGAAAATAATTTGTACTTTTGCAGATTATTAAATTTAAAATGGTTATGAAAAAATTACTTATAGTAGCATTTTTGGCAATCAGCGTTTTTGCCGGTTATGGACAAGAAAGCACAGGCTCGCTCACCGGTAGAGTGAAAGACAGAGAAACAGGAGAAACTATTCCTTTTGCCAATGTGGCGATTATGTCCGAAAAAGTACCAGTCTCAGGAGGACAAACCGATTTTGACGGGAAATATACCATCCGGGCTATTCCCGTCGGTACTTATACGGTGCAATGCTCATGTATCGGGTATGTGTCACAACAAGTTACAGGCATTGTAATCGGCGCTGACAAAGTTACTCCGCTAAACTTCACGTTGCAACCTACGACGGAGACATTAGAATCTGTTGAAATAATTGACTATAAGATTCCCATTTTCGAATCCATTGCCTTTAGCGAAGTTGGCGTTGATAAAAAAACAAAGGGGGTATTTTCAAAAGATGGTTCAATATCTTCCGGCAGAAACAACATCAAATCAGGCACGCTTACCTCCGGCGAGGTCAATGATTTTGCCAAATGGCATTTGTGGAACAATGTTTTGAACAGTGATTTTCAACTATATACCGAGTTGTGGGGATTTTTCCCTGTACACCGTTACATCGCACAGTTAACCAACAAACGGGGAATGCCGCTCGCCAATGCGCAGGTAACGCTGCAAAACAGCAACGGCGAGGTTCTCTGGCGTGCCAAAACCGACAACACCGGCAAAGCCGAACTGTGGATTGACTTTTTCAAATCGGAAACCAAAACCGACATGATCAATCTGAAAATTGTGTTTGAATACGAAGGACAAACCGCCGAAATAGCCAATGTAACACCTTTTAAACGGGGAATCAACACAGCGCAAATAGATGTTTCGTGCCATGAACGGAACAAAGTGGACATCTTCTTTATGGTTGACGCAACAGGTTCGATGGGCGACGAAATACGTTATTTGCAGGTGGAGTTGGAGGATATTATCCGAAAAATCCACAAACAGCAATCCGAATTGCAGTTGCGGGTAGGCGCTCTTGTCTATCGCGACCATGGCGACGAATACCTGACGCGCAAATCTTCGCTGAACAGCGACATCAACGAAACGCTCGATTTTCTACGGAAACAATCGGCTAACGGCGGCGGCGATTATCCCGAAGCGGTGGATGTGGCTCTGTACGAGAGTGTTACCGGAGAAGATTGGGACGACGACGCCTTGGCACGCATCCTCTTTATCGTCTTAGACGCCCCTTCGCATACCAATCCCGAAGTGCTTGAGCGACTTGAATCGCAACTGCGTCTGGCAGCAAAAAAAGGCATCCGCATCGTTCCGATTGCGTGTAGCGATATTAAAAAAGATGGCGAATATCTGATGCGCACCTTCGCTCTGGCGACCAACGGCACCTACCTATTTCTGACAGACGACAGCGGCGTGGGAAATGCGCACATCAAACCCTCAACGGATAAATATGACGTCGAGAAGTTGAATGATGCGATGGTGCGGGTTGTCAAGCAATATACTAAAATGCCCGACTGCAACAATCCGAAATGGGCAAAGCAAAATAAAAATGCCGAACCAAGCGATAAGTTCGTCCCCAACCCGTATGACGAAAAAGCAGAAGAAGATAGCGATAAATTGACCGCGTCGGACATCATCAAAGTATATCCCAATCCGTGCCGCGACATCCTGAAAATCGAACTCAAAAAAAGCGAATAACGGGCATAAAACGACTTGCTCACAAAAACCAGTCAACCAACTCCTATAAAACTCACTAACAATCAACAACATACACAAATTTTGTCGAATTTGGTCGAAAAAACGAAATGTCATTTAATTGAATTTGGTTGAATCGCGGTTGAATTTTTGAGGCGGTTTGAGGTGGATTTTAGGGCAAAAGTTTAATTGAGGTAGAAGACACCTTTAATAATTGAACGGACTGCCGTAAATCGCCGATTTCAGAGTGCAAAGATAGCAAAAAAAAACAACACGAAACCGCCCCGCCGGAGCCAAAAGCCGGCGGGCTTTTTCATGCCCGAAAACGGAGAAAAAAACACGCAGGTTGCATAACAGGTTGCAAACAGGTTGCAAAACTTGTATATTTAAACACCTGAGTTTGGGGGCATACGTATAGTTTACAGTTACGAGTTGACCCCTATATTCTAAAAAACGACATCGAGTTTTAGCACTGATAATCAATGACTTAACGTTTTTTACCCGCAAAAATGAGTATAAGGGGTGTGTGCGGGGAAAAATAGCGGGTATAGGGTATATACGATGCGTGCTATTTTGGTTTGATACGTTTACTAAATAACTTATCGTAAAGTTTTTTTAAATTTTTATCGTTCAACTCTTTTAATGATGTGATTGGCTCTTTTAAGTCCAATGCTGTCACGGCAAATTCATATACATCTATACCTAACTGTCTCGCTCTTGTATGAATTGGTTTATAATAATCCTTTTTATATTGTTCATTGTCAATTGCTCTTAACTTTGGTCTATGTATGGCGATTTGTTTGTCAAGCCATTTAATTGCGTCATCATAAAGATCCTTTGGGAGCAATTGATACCTCGTTATATTAAATCTGTTATAAAAGGACACATAAGCAGTTTGATAAGACGGTCTTTGCTTGCTTTCTGCTGCCCTTTCTTGTGCTATTTTTTGCACTCTGTCTTTTATTTCTTTTGCTTGTGCATCTGAAATATGCTCATCCGGATTATAAATTATATCGGTCTTCCGTATAACCTTTTCCGTTTTAATAAAATCCCCGGAAACCTGAATATTGTTGTTCCCTTGAATATTATGATTGCCTTGAATGTTGTTATTACCAATGATTTGTACTTTTTTCATAATTTTTCTGTCAATTTACTAATTAATATACTCTGTTGTTTTATTAAATTATCAATGATATTATCCTTGCTTTCCATCTGTACTTTTAATTCCTTTATTATATTTGTTAAATTTTTATCCTCAATACTTCTATCATTGCTTATTCCAGTACGCTGCTGTCGATTGTTATCGCCAATAATTGAATTATCACCGACAATAGAATTACTTATAGGGTTTTCCTTTTTCAGCATTTTTCCTTTCCCCGCTATCACCCACTCAACATTTATTATTTCAGAAAATCCTGCATTTATGAATCGAAAAAAGAAGTCATAGCTTGGCATAGACTTCCCATTTATAATATCATATACCGTTTGCGAGCGGTCATATCCTAATTTTTTTGCAAAATTATTTGGTTTAATTGCAAGATAATCAATCAATTTTAATAATCGTTCAGAAAAAATTGTATTTTTTTTCATTTTTAAATTTTTTATATCAGAATATTCTGTATCTTTGCAGCCGGATTTAAAATATAAATGAATTAAAAATTTAGAGGTTATGGTAACACAGGAAAAACAGATACATGTTGATGTAAAAATTGAGATCAAGTTATGTCCGGAGGTAGCGACGGCGGATATGGAGAAATTCTGGATAGAAATTCTTCGTAGGGTAATTCATGATTCTGAAAAATTTGTTCAATAATGTCCATCGTGTGCTTCTTATGTAACTCAGGGAGTTGTTTCCGCTGCTCTTCCGTCATCAAAATATCGCGGATGGATTTAGATAGCGCCATCGCTTCGATGGCAGCAATTAACGCTTCTTGTGTAACATCTATGTGCCTCATAAATAATAAAATTTAGTTCGTTAAAAACTTTTGCAAAGGTAATAAAAAAAATGAGACAGGTTAAAAAAGTAAACCCGAAGTATGGAACCGGAGGAGAACTCAAGAGGATGTTTAAAGTTTCCGGTGTTTCGATCAGTAAAGCCTTGAATGGAAAAACTAATAGCGAACTGGCAAAGAAGATACGTCAGGCGGCTATTAATTTTGGCGGTGATCCGATTTATGAACAAGTTTAATTAATTTAATATAAATGTTTTAAAAAATTTAGTTAGTTATGAGAGTAAACATCAATTCAAACAGATTATGGAGTATCACCAGCATAGATGGTGATACTCTGGGGACGCTCATGTTCATGTTGGAACATATCAAGGATCGTGGCTTCAAGGAGTATGATGAGGCGACTGATCAGTATTACTCCGGTGAAGGGATAGCAATAGCACTTAGCCGGAAAGAACTACGGAAGTTTCATGAGTTCGTAGATGGCTTTAACGAGGAACTTGCTAAGGTAGTTAGCGCACTTGAGGCTAAAAGTAAAAGGAGGAAATAACCCAAGTAACGAGTAACGAAAATGGCTAATCCATACGAATATTACAACGGGACGATGGGGATACAGGCGCGGTTTCTTTTTGAGGAGCGTCCGGGTAAGCCGCAGTTTAAAGAAAGCCTTTGTTTGGTGGGATATTTCACCTTTTATAGGATGGTAAGAAGCGGAAGGATTACCTTGTTGCGTAAACAGGGACCATGGCAGCCGATGCTTGTCAAGTGGGACGGCATTCCCGATGATTGGCAAAGGGGGTGCATTGCGGCGTTTGGGATGCCGGAGCGAAAGGTGGCGGAGAACAGGGTTGAGCGGTTTATCGCATACGACTCGGTGGCGGAGGAGGTGTTCAGGGATTATCGGCTTCCGGGTAATGTTCGTCTGACGCCTGAGAAGCAGCGTGAGTATTACGCTAATGCGGTTGTGTTGAACGCGCTACGTGTAGCGGTGGCTGACATGCGCGGCGCACAGCGTGCGTTGGGCGGGAAAACGGGTGTATGGGACAAACTGACAGAAGCTGTTAAAAGTCTTAACAAGGAGCGGTATCCGCATACGTTGCCGGGAACGGAAAGACGGCTGAAAGAAAAATTACGGGAGTTTCAAGGGACGAATTATGAAATATTGGTAAATAAAAACTTTGGGAACACGTGTTCGGCAAAGGTGAATACTGACACAAAGTCAAGCGTGATGCTTGAGTTGATTTCCGATCCGCGCAATCTGAATAACGAGCAGGTGGCGCGTCTGTATAATATGATAGCGGAGCGTATGGATTGGAAAAAAATTAGTGCGGCGACGGTTGGCGTATGGCGCGATAAATACGATTTGGAGAGTACGCCCGGACGTCGCGGCGTTACCCACCACCGGAACACACGGGCGATGCAAGTAAAACGGGATAGACCGACGTACCCGATGTACTACTGGACGATAGACGGCTGGGACGCCGAACTGTTGTATCAGGCGACGGGTATTGATAAAAAAGGGCATTCGGTTACGACTTATCACAACCGGTTGGCGATAGTAGTGGTGCTTGATCCCTGTATCAACTATCCTGTTGGTTACGCCATCGGGACGCACGAGACGCCGGAGTTGATTACGGAGGCATTGCGTAATGCTGCCAATCATACGGCTGAACTGTTTGGCGTCAGACACCGGACACACCAGTTGCAGAGCGACCATTATGCCATCAAGTCGCTTTCACCGGTATATGAAATGGTGGCGAAGCACTTTACACCGGCAGCGATTAAAAATGCAAAGTCGAAAGTTGTTGAGCCGTATTTTGACCACATCAACACGGAATATTGCCAGTTTTTCCCAAACTGGTCGGGCTTTGGCGCCACGGCGCGTAAAGAGAATCAGCCCAACGTTGACGTTTTGAATAAACACCGGCACGAATTTCCGGACAGGGAGGGTTGCCGTAAGCAACTGGAGCGTATCATGGACATGGAACGGAAGCACCGGTTGCAGCGTTACATGGAACTCTACGGGAGAATGCCGGCGGAGGATAAGTTGTTGCTTTCGACGGAAGATTACCTCTATTATTTTGGCGCCAGTACACAGAAAAACAGACTGGAAGCACAAGGGTTGACGCCTACCATTTTGGGTGTTGAGCGTTTTTATGACAGTTTTGATTTGGATTTTCGCAGGCACGGCAGTGTTCGGTGGACGGTGAAGTATGACCCGGAGGATTTGAGCCAGGCGTTGGCGGTGAATGATGACGGAACATTGCGTTTCATGCTTCAGGAAAAATACAGTCAGCCGATGGCGCTGAAAGAGCGCAAGGAGGGCGACGCCGCCAAATTGCAGGCTATATTCAATTTCAATATTGGAATGGAAGAGTACATTACCGAAGTACGCGCCCGGTCGTATGAGCGGGTGCAGCAATTGTTTACAGAGTCGCCGACGTTGAACGATACGCTGGCTAAAATGGTTTTGGTTGACAGTCATGGGCAGCATAAGGATCAGCGGAACAGTCAGCGGCTGTTAGCCTCTCCGACCTTGTCCTCCCCTAACCTCTCCAAAGGAAGGGAGTTGGTGCGGACGCGGGCTTCTTACTCGTTAAGAAACGAGTGGGAGCAAGAGGATACATTTGCGAGTGAGCGACGGGAATATGTTAAGAGTAAAGTAGATTTATCAAAATATTTAGTTGAAACGATATGAACAACGAATTTAAAAAACAGATTATTGAAGCCCTTGAGGCTTACATGACGGAACATGGTATCAGTCAGAACGATGTTGCCAGGAAGAGCGGTGTGAATGCGTCGTACTTAGTTGCGATGCGCAAAGGTGAATATGCTGCCAATGCCGGCAACGGCAAAATGGTTGATATTGCGGACAGGCACTTTGAGAAGATTGCGGAGATGATAGGACTGTCGCTCAGGAAGACCTATTGGGAAACCCGTCCGACGGAACAGTTGCTTGAGGCGATGGCGATCTTGGAGGACGCAAAGGCTTTCGGTTATACCAACGCCATTATCGGCGACACCGGCTGCGGAAAGTCCTACGCGATAGAGTTGTTTGCGAAACAACATCCGGTGGATGTATTTGTAATAACGGTTTCGCAGTCGGACAATATCGGCGACCTGTTAGACAAGATGGTTGACCTGCTGAAGATTGTTCCGGAGAAAAGCCGCAGCAAAAGGCTACGGGAGGTTATCAGAAAGTTACGGGATATGAAGTTGAACGGATTGTCGCCGATGTTGATTTTCGACGAGTGCGAATATATGAAGATACCGGCGTTGTGTGCGATGAAAGAGTTGTACGACAATTTAAAGGGGTGTTGCGCTATTGTTCTGTCCGGGCATATTCAGTTCACCGACAATATCGAAAAGTTGCGCAAGCGGAACAGGGACGGGATACCGCAACTGTATCGCCGTATAAAATTTGGTATTCGCTACCTTCCCGGCATTGACCGCAAGTTCGACCTTTTTGTTGCCGGACTTGACAGAGAATTGCGCAAGTTTCTCACGGAACATTGTGAGAACTATGGAGAGTTGCACGATGTGTTAGTTCCTGCGATGCGGGAGGCTGACCGCACAGAGGAACCGCTTACGGTGGCGCTCGTGCGCAAGGTTTTAAATTTTCGGTAAAAAGTGTTTAAACAGTGTTTAAAGGTATTTAAAATGAAACATAGGAGGGGTATAACAGTGAAAGATATTTTGAATTACAAGCCGGGCGTGATGGCTTTTGAGGGCAAGTGGTTTGACAGTTTCGGGACGCCGGAACGGACGGGCTGCTGGCTGATTTGGGGCAGTTCCGGTAACGGAAAAACGTACTTTGCGCTGCAATTGTGTAAATATCTGGCACAATTCGGAAAGGTGGCATACAACAGTTTGGAAGAGGGCTTGAGTTTTAGTTTTCAAAAGGCTGTGAAAAGCGTTGGAATGTCGGATGTTTCACATAATTTTATCCTGTTAGACAAAGAACCTGTCGGAACGTTGAGCGACAGACTGAAAAAACAACGAAGCCCCGATATTATTATCATCGACAGCCTGCAATACAGCGGGTTGAATAAAGACACGGCAAAGACGCTGACGGATAGTTTTCCACATAAACTGTTCATCTTTATTTCCCACGCCGACGGTAAAAATCCGGCGGGACGAACGGCAAAGGCTGTCAAGTTTCACGCCAGCGTGAAGTTGCATGTTGAGGGTTACATGGTGCAATACCCGATAACGGAAGTATTCATGGAGTGTTATCGTATATTGAAGCCAAATGGTACATTTTGGCTTAATATGGGTGATAGTTATGCCGGTTCCGGGCGCGGTAAAGGTGATATTAATCGCAAAGGTGTACAGTCAAAAGCAAGTTTTGTCGGGGATCTATTCACAAAGCCATATAAGCTCGCCGGCTATAAAAATAAGGACTTGATGGGAATGCCATGGACGTTGGCATTGGCGTTGCGCGACAACGGCTTTTATTTGCGCCAGGATATAATATGGCACAAACCCAACCCGATGCCCGAAAGCATCCGCGATCGCTGCACCAAGGCACATGAATATATCTTTCTGCTCACAAAGTCGGCAAAATATTACTTCGATCACGAAGCGATGCTTGAGCCGGCAAAATATGACGGGCGCAAGAAAATGACGCACGAGGGCAGCGCGAAGTACGCCTCCAACGGAACGGGAATCGGAGTTCAGAACGTCAGCAAGGGCGGTCGAGTGCGTTGGCCAAACACGCTGCCAGTGCGTGGGCATGTGTCGAAGGAAGGGCTTACCGGACTGCCGGAACAGCATCACGGCGGCAACATCAGGATCACACCGGCACGGAATAAGCGTAGCGTGTGGAGCGTGCCAACCAAGGCGTTCAAAGGAGCGCACTTCGCAACGTTCCCACCAGCCCTGATACGTACCTGCATCGAGGCGGGGTGTCCGATTGATGGCGTGGTGATGGATCCCTTCATTGGCGCGGGGACGACAGCGATCGTGGCACAGGAACTTGGAAGATGCTATGTGGGAGTGGAGTTGAATGCCGACTACGTGAGAATTGCGGAGGAAAGGGTGAGAAAGGCAGGGGGTTAAGCGATTTTTTGTACCTTTGCAGCCGCACGTGTGTGCGGAGAAAAATGGACAAGTCGTTTTGAATTTTTGGACAATTCGTTTTTGCGATTATACGAAGTGAAAGATATTTACATCGTAGATGTAACAGGGAAAACACTTTACGGTTTTAACGCACCGGCGCGGAATGTTATGGAAGTGGATGTAAACAGACTGTCAACGGGTATTTACTTTGTAAAAGTGTTTTATAAGGGGAGGTGGTTTGGGGAGAAATTTATAAAGGAATAGATTAAGTATAATTGGTTTTATAGGCTTGGCTTTTATGTTTTGGCGTTGCCGGAAATAAACGAATAAGTTTTTCACAGGCAAGCAACGGCGGTATTATCTCATTTAAAAGATAATTACCACTTTTCCCCACTAATTTTGATATTTGATTTATGGTCAGATATTCATTGGAGCATAGTGTTAGTATAACTTCTTCCAATGCTTTACGAGTCATACGTTTGGGTAAATTTTGCAGAGGTTTCAAGGTTTCAAGGTTATCTCTCAAGGTTTCGGGATTTTCATTCAAGGTTTCGAGGTTTTCATTCAAGGTTTCGGGATTTTCATTCAAGGTTTCAAGGTTTTCATTCAAGGTTTCCACATTTCGCCAAAAGATGATGCGGAAATTATCGGTTTGAGAAAAAGTGGGTGGTCTAAGTCCAATGGCAAGGCAGTGTTTGATAATATCTGCCGTTCCGGTTCCTAACCTTTCGGCATAACCAGCCAAATAAAGCGGATTGGCAATCAATGGGTTATTGGGAAAAGATTCGTGTACATGATACAGTTGTTCAATAGTAATGCCTGCCGGCAAATGTCCCGGATTCCAAATTTCCAAGCGATTTCTAAATAACATTACCTGAATACTCCCTTTGCTTGTATAATCTCTGTGAGCAACTGCATTCACAATGGCTTCTCTGATAGATTCGAGTGGGAGTTCAAAATCAATAGGAGCATGAACACTGTTTTTTCGAGTACCAACACGCACATTAACTCTTGAAGCAACAAAATCAACGGCTTGGGTAACCAATTCAAAAAGATCGCCCTGATATACCTGATAAGAAGGAATCGGTTTTGTTACTTCATCGCCATAAAATTGCACGCATTTGATTTCGGAAGTAATAAAGAAACGCTGGGGATTTTTACCAAATAACAGAATAGCCGCATTTTTTACCCGATTCGCGGTATTGAGCAAATTTAAGTGTTTCAGAACATCAACCACGGGAGTTCCTATCTGAAGTGGAAAATTTCTTGCCCTTTGAGCAATACGAATAAAATTGTCTATTTTTTTATCTTCAATGTCCTCTATAGACGTTTCCGGATGATACGAAGCATCAAACGGTAAAAGTCTAAGCAGTTCTTTTTCCTCTAAATATCGAATGAGAGCTGCATAAACATTACTTCGCAATGTTTCATAATCCAAAAATGTTTTCCTAACAAGTTCATTTTCAATCTTTTGAATAAATACATCTTCTTTTTCTTCTCGTTTTACGTTGTCTATCAACATTTTGATAAAACAAATTCGATACTTATTCATTTCGGTTGCCTTATCAAATTCTCTTTCAGTTGGTGAAATTCCATCCTGATCCTCAAAGCCGTATTGAATGCCGAGAATTAATAAAAAAATATCACTATTTTGAACCTCTGATAAGTATGATTGCTGAGCAGATTGATTGGCAGCAGGAAGTTCCTCGAAGATGAAAGGGATAAAATATTTTCCCAATAAAGCATCTTGACGAATATAATTACAAAGTAACCGCCTTTCGCCGGCAAACTCTTTTTGCACACTGCTAATGAAAATACGTGTTTTATCCATAAAAAACGTTATTCGGTTTTATCAATCATGGGGCAAAGGTATGAAAATAATTGAGAATTGAGAATTGAAAGTTGAAAATTATTTTTTTTGCCCATGTATTCGGAACAGTTTCGTAAAAGAAGAAATTGTTGTATCTTTGCGGGGCATTTTAGAATTATATAAGATGGACAAGTTAAAAGTATATAGCGATATAAAACAATTACTTATAGTAGCATTTTTGGCAATCAGCGTTTTTTCCGGTTATGCACAATCATTCACATTGCTGGGCACAGTGGTGAATGAAAAAGACCAGCCGATGAAAGACGTAACGGTGTATGTGAAAGAAACGGGTAAAAATGAGATTTTTACCAATTCCGACGGATGGTTTAAAATCGTATTGTCTGACACAGAAAAACAAAATACCGTTGTATTTTCGTTTTCGGGATATAAAACACAGGAATATCAAGTAAAAACCAAAGAGAATAATATCCGAATAGTAATGGTAGAAAGTGTAGACCCACCCGATGTAACAGACGACGCGGGAACGCTCTATGGTACTATTAAAGACAGAGAAACAGGTGCAATTATTCCTTTTGCCAATGTGTCGGTTATGACTAAAAGAGGGACGGTAGTTATGGAATGTCAAACCGATTTTTATGGAAAATATACCACCAGAGCGATTTCACCCGGTAATTATACACTACAAGTTACAAGTATAGGGTATCAGACTCTACAAATTAAAATTGTAGTAGGAGCTGATGAAGCGGTACCAAAGGATATCACATTGCAGCCTACGACGGATTTTTAGAAAAAATTATGGACCACCTCATCGAAATCATGTCCCCCGCCGGCTCCTACGAGTCGTTGTCGGCAGCCATACAGGGCGGCGCCGGTTCTGTTTATTTCGGCGTGGGGGCGCTGAACATGCGTTCGCGGTCGTCGCAGAATTTTCTTATGGACGACTTAAAGGAGATTTCGCGACGGTGCAGGGAAAAAGGAGTTCGTACCTATTTGGCTCTCAACGCCGTCATCTATGACGAGGAACTTGAAGAGATGCGTGCCTACGTGGACGCTGCCAAGGCAAACGACATCACCGCCATCATCGCGGCAGACATCGCGGTGATGGAATATGCCCGTGCGCAAGGCGTTGAGGTTCACATCTCTACGCAATGCAACGTAACCAACATCGAAGCCGTCCGGTTTTACGCCCGTTATGCGGATGTGATCGTGTTGGCACGCGAACTGACGTTGAAACAGGTTCACGCCATCACCCAAGCCATTGAACGTGAACAGATAAAAGGACCGTCCGGAAAGTTGATACAGATAGAACTCTTTGTTCACGGCGCTCTGTGCATGGCAATTTCGGGAAAGTGCTATCTGAGTTTGGACAACTTCAACTCCAGCGGCAACAGAGGCGCCTGCTTTCAGCCGTGCCGACGCGGTTACATCGTTACCGACAAGGAGAACGAGATAGAACTTGAGATAGACCACGAATACATCATGAGTCCCAAAGACCTGAAAACCATTGACTTCTTAGACCGCATCCTGCGCGCCGGCGTAACGGTGTTGAAAATCGAAGGTCGCGGACGCTCGCCCGAATACGTGAAAACCGTTACCGAGTGCTACCACGAAGCTGTAGCGGCGTATGACGATGGCTCATTCTCGCCCGAAAAAATCGCGCGATGGAACGAGCGCCTTGCCACCGTTTACAACAGAGGATTCTGGGATGGCTATTACTTAGGACGCAAAATGGGCGAATGGAGCGACCATTACGGCTCGCTGGCGCTCAAGACAAAAGTATATGTCGGAAAGATAACCAACTATTTCTCAAAACTGAAAGTCGCCGAGGTGAAAATCGAAAACGAAACGCTGAGAACAGGCGACGAAGTTCGCATTCTGGGAGAAACGACGGGCGTCGTAGAAGCCGTCATCTCGGAGATACGCGTTGATTTGGAAGCCGTTGAACAGTGCAAAAAGGGCGTTTATTGCTCTATCCCGTCGGAGACTTTGCTAAGGCGCGGGGATAAATTGTATAAGGTGGTGGATGCTGATTTTGAATAAAAGTTGTATCTTTGCAGGGCAAAAATTTCAATAAGAATATTATGGCAACAGCAATCGAAAACAAACAGGTATTAAATAAAGAAATAAGTGATAAAGTAAGTTTTATTAGTTTTATCATACCAATGTTTGCTGATGCATACAAAATGAATATTCAAGAAGCATGGTTATACCTAAAAAAATATGGTGGTTGGGATTTTTTAAATAAACACTGGTGGGCATTGCATACGGATAACGTTCTTTATGCTTTAAACGATATTTATGAAGTTTGTTACAAAAACGGAGGGCGAAGATAATGGAAGTTTTTCATGGAAGTTATACTAAAATTCATAAAATAGACTTGTCCAAAGGACACTTAAATAGAGATTTTGGACAAGGGTTCTATGTAACAAAGTTTAGAAAGCACGCTGAAATTTATGAAATGTTGAAACAAGAACTAATCCGTTAATGCCCATGAAAAACCTCATAATATATTTATTTTTGTTGCTATGTTCTTTCAGCATAACTGCTCAAGACAACCTCGGAAAGATAAAAACAGTAGTCCTCGACGCCGGACACGGAGGCGACGACCCGGGTGCTGTCGGTTCGCGGTGCAAGGAGAAAGACATCGCCCTCGACGTGGTGCTGAAGACGGGAGCGCTCATCAAACAGCACTTCCCCGACGTGAAAGTCATCTACACCCGCGACCGCGACGTCTTCGTGAAACTCATTGACAGAGCGCAGATTGCCAACAACAACCAAGCCGACCTCTTCATCTCGGTACACTGCAACAGCGCCAAAAGCAGCGATGCCGTCGGCGCCGAGACTTTCGTCATGGGCTTGAGCAAATCCGCCGCAAACCTCGAAACCGCCAAGAAAGAAAACGCCTCCATCCTGTTGGAAGCCAACTACATGGAGAACTACGACGGTTTCAACCCCAACAGCGACGAAGACTATATCGCCATGACACTCTTCCAAAGCGCCTACATAGACCAGAGTTTGCAAATAGCACAGAAAGTCCAAAACCAACTCACCGGAAACGTCGGCAAAAGACACGACAGAGGCGTGAAACAAGCCGGATTCTTGGTGTTGTACAAGGCGTCGTTGCCCAGCATCCTCGTCGAATTGGGATTCATCAGCAACCGCACCGAAGAGAGTTTTCTGATGTCGGAAGATGGAAAAAAGAGCATGGCAAACGCCATCTTCTTAGCCTTCAAAGAGTATAAAACCGAATTTGAATCCAATAATTCTTCATCTTCATCACCACCGTCAACATCGCCAACTGACACACAACCAACCATTTCCGACACAAACAGCGACGACAACACCAAGCCCCTCACCTACTACGTGCAAATAGCGGCGTCGAAAAAGAAGATGAACACCAAGTCCTTTAAAAACCTTACCGACGTGAGCGAAAAATATTACAACGGAAACTATATCTATCTGACCGCCAAAACATCATCGGCAGAAACGGCAAAAAAGAGTTTGGACAGCGTCAAAAAGAAAGGATACAAAGACGCCTTCATCGTGGCATTCATGGGAGATAAACGGCTGACGCTGAAAGAGGCGGAGGCGATAAAATAGTTGAAAATTGAAAATTGAAAATTGAAAATTAGTGCGTTATGAAGATAAAGAAAGAGGTAAAAATAGGAGCCGTAGCGGTAATCGCTTTGGTGTTGTTTGTTTGGGGGTATAATTTTTTGAAAGGATCGAGCATCTTTTCCGGCGAGTACAGATTGTATGCCCATTATCCGAACAGTAGCGGACTGTCGCAGTCCGACCCCGTCATCCTCAACGGATTCCGAATCGGGCAGGTGGAAAAGATAAAGTTCGACCCGAGCAACGATGGCAGCCTTGTCGTCTCGCTCATCATCACCAGCTCTTTTCCCATCCCCGACAACTCTGTCGCTAAAATAGTAAACACCAGCATCACCGGCTCGAAAGGCGTGGAAATCTTTTTGGGCAACGCGACAACGTATCTCTCGCACGGTGACAACATCCATTCCGAGTTAGACCCATCCATGGTGGACAGGTTGGCAAAAGAGATCATGCCGCTGAAAGAAAAAATAGAAGACTTGGTTGAAAGCCTCAACATCACTGCGCAATCTATCAACGATATCCTCAATGACCAAAGCCGGAAAGACATGATAGAAAGCCTTGCGAACATCAGAAAGATAACCGGCATGGCGGCAAATCAACAAAACAACTTAGACGCCATCATGACCAACGCCAAGTCGTTCACCGAAGACCTAAAACAAAGTTCGGAACAGTTCGACCACATCGTAACCAACGTCTCCACCATCACCGACGACATCGCGCAAGCCGACATCGCAGGCACCATCAACCAACTCCAACACACTATCGCCTCCATGGATTCCATCCTGCAACAAATACAAAGCGACAACAACACCCTCGGCATGCTGATGACCACCGACTCGCTCCACAACGAACTCACCCGCTCAACCGAACAACTGCGCCTGCTCTTGGAAGATGTCCGCAAAAATCCGAAGAAGTATGTGAAGTTCAGTGTGTTTTGAACCACATCTCAATTTTCAATTAATTGTGTACCTTTGCACCCCTAAAATAGCACATATATGTTAAAATTAGTATTACTCCGTCATGGAGAGAGCGTATGGAACAAAGAGAACCGTTTTACGGGCTGGACGGATGTGGATCTGTCGGCAAAAGGTATGGAAGAGGCGAGGGAAGCGGGTCGGGTGTTGAAGCAGTCGGGTTTTGTTCCGGAGGTGGCTTACACCTCGTATCTTATTCGTGCCATCAAGACGCTGTCGCTGGCGTTGGAAGAGATGGAGATGCTCTACATCCCCGTTTACAAGAGTTGGCGTTTGAATGAGAAGCATTACGGTGAGTTGCAAGGGTTGAACAAAGCCGAGATGGCGCAGAAGTATGGCGACGCGCAGGTGTTGATCTGGCGTCGCAGTTTCGATGTGCCGCCCGCTCCCATACCGGAAAGCGACGAGCGCAATGCCAAGTGCGACCCGCGCTATAAAAACCTGTTGGACAGAGAGATACCGCGCACCGAGTCGTTGAAAGATGCGGTAGCGCGTATTGTCCCCTATTGGCAGGTCGAGATGGCGCCCATGCTCAAAGAGAAGAAGAACGTGTTGGTGGCGGCGCACGGCAACAGTCTGCGGGGCATCGTGATGTATCTGAAAAACATCTCGCGGGAGGCAATCGTTGATTTTAATATTCCCACCGGCATCCCATACGTCTTCGAGTTTGACGACGACCTCAATCTGATAAAAGACTATTTCATCGGCGACCCCGAAGTCGTCAAGGCGTTGATGGAGGCTGTTGCCAATCAAGGAAAAGCAAAATAAGCAACGAGAGATGAAACCAACGCTTTTAGTATTAGCCGCCGGCATGGGAAGTCGTTACGGTGGCATCAAACAGTTGGATCACGTAGGACCGTCGGGCGAGACCATCATGGACTATTCCGTCTATGACGCCATGCAGGCGGGTTTCGGGAAGGTGGTTTTCGTCATCCGCAAATCCATAGAAGAGCCGTTTTGCGACGTCATTCTACGGAAGTACCAAAACGCTATTCCTTGCGAATATGTCTTTCAGGAGTTGGACAGCCTTCCCGCCGGTCATCAGCCGCCCGCAGAGCGTCAGAAGCCGTGGGGGACGGGACATGCCATCCTCATGGCTTCCGACACCATCGGGGAGCCGTTTGCCGTGATCAACGCCGACGACTTCTACGGACGGGACGCTTTCGTGCAGATGGGACGTTTTCTGCAAAATACGGAGCGCCACAGCAATCACTGGGCGATGGTAGGTTACCGGTTGGCGAATACGCTCTCCGAGTTCGGATTTGTTTCGCGAGGCGTTTGCCGTGCGGATGAAAACGACATGCTCGTCAACGTTACGGAGCGTACCAAGATAAAACGTAACGAGAAAGGTATTGTCTATCAAGACGAAAACGGCAACGAAACAGTATTGGATGGCGCTCTCCCTGTCTCAATGAACTTTTGGGGCTTTACGCCCTCGTTGTTTACCTGTCTGGAAGAGGGATTTAAAGATTTTCTGAAAAACAATAAAGAAAACCTTACTGCCGAATATTACATTCCGTCGGAAGTGAGCCGCCGGATTGACGAAAGAGATGCCGATGTTCAGGTCATTCCGACGACAAGCAGTTGGTTCGGAATAACTTACGCCGAAGAGAAAACAGCGGCTGTCGCACAGATCAAGACGTTAGTCGAAACCGGACACTATCCGGCGAGGTTGTTTTGAAAGGCGTAAGAGTTCTCAATCGTTTCTCAACTTTTCCCCAACGCCTGTTCCAAATCGGCGATAATATCTTCCATTTCTTCTATTCCGACGGAGAGACGCACCAAGCCATCGGTGATTCCGGCTTTTTCTCTGGCTTCTTTCGATAATTTTGAGTGTGTCATTGAGGCGGGATGTTGAATCAACGTCTCTATTCCGCCTAACGAGACGGCTAAGACGGCTAATTCCACGCTGTTCATCATGGTTTTACCCGCTTCGAAACCTCCTTTCAGTTCAAAACTGATCATGGCGCCCGGTCCCGACATCTGTCGCTGCGCCAAGTGATACTGCGGATGCGACGGCAGTCCCGGATACAACACGCTTTTCACCTTCGGATGGTTTTCCAAAAAGACGGCTATCTTTCCGGCGTTTTCCTGTGCGCGTTCCATGCGGATGCCCAATGTCTTCAATCCCCGTCGAGCCAGAAACGCCTGATGCGGATCCATGTTGAATCCCAAGTTGCGCATGGAAGGCAACAAGCGGTCATATTCCTCTTTGTTCTTCGCCACCACGATGCCGCCCACGATGTCGGCATGACCGTTGATGAACTTGGTCATGGAGTGGAGGACGATGTCTGCGCCCAAATCCAAAGGTTTTTGCAGATAGGGGCTGCAGAAGGTGTTATCCACGCAAACGGTGATGTTGTGTTGTTTTGCCACTTCGCAAATCGCTTGGATGTCGCATATTCCGATGGTCGGGTTTGCCGGCGTTTCCAAGAAAATCAACTTTGTGTTGGGCTGTATGGCATTTTTCACGTTGTCCAAGACGGTTGTGTCCACGAAAGTACTCTCCACGCCGAATTTTTTGAAGATGGTTCCCAAAATCGTCAGCGTTGCGCCGTAGAGGGCGTTGTGCGCCACCACGTGCGCTCCGGCGGAGAGACAGGCGGTGAACACCACCGACACGGCAGCCATCCCCGATGCGCATCCGATGGCTTTGTAGCCGTTTTCCATCTCGGCGATGGTGTTTTCCAAGTCGGCAATGGTCGGATTGCAAAACCGCGAATAGATATAACCATCCTCTTCGCCGGCAAACAATGCCGCGCCATGCTCCACGTCCCTGAAAGAGAACGTTGATGTTTGATAAATCGGGGTAACGACGCTACCCCACTGGTCTTTCTGCCCACCCGCGTGGATTACCTGCGAGTTGAAGCCTAATTTACTCTTCATGTGTATCTCGTTTATTATTTTCTTTTACCTTAATTTTCACCTTATCCATCCCGTCCAATCCGCTTTTGTCCACGGCTTCTACGGCGATATGATGTTCGCCGGGGTAGAATTTGCGAACTTGTTTGCCGTCTTTGTCTAAGTAAACATCGGCTTTGAAACCATCTTCGGGTTTATGGTTAAAGTCCCACGAATAGAACTCTATTTCTGTTTCGCTTTCGGCGGTTGCTTCAAAGGCGAACTTGGACAGTTCTATTTCATTGGCGGTCAATGTTACTTTGGGCGGTTTGCCGTAGGGGATGATGTCGCCGACTTTTTTCAACTCAATGATGATATGTTCTTTGTTTTTCAGGCGTGCGACTTCTTCTATGGCGCCTTTTCCGAATGAAAAGGCTATCAAATAGCCGACGGCTTTTCCTTCTGTTTTGTTCTTCTCAAATAATCGTTTGTCGCTACGTTCAATGGCAGATTTAAAATTATCAATCACATTGCGTCCGATGTTGTCGCTACGTTTTACCTGTATGAGCGTGTTGTCGGGCATTCTGCCGTCCAAGCCGAAGTCGTTGCGTTGTTTTGAATTGGCAATACCGCCAAACTGTTCGACGATGAATTTTTCAAATTCAAAGGCATCTGTGTTGCGTAATACATCATAATCGTATTTATGGAGTTGCAACTCGTATGGTTGGGAGTATAAACTCTGTTGGTTTTTCAGACGCAAATCGGAGACTTTAATAGCTGCTACCGACTGGTCAATGCCCATCCATTTTCTGTTCAACTTGTCGGCAACGGCAACGGTTGTGCCGCCACCGACGAATGGGTCGAGGATGATGTCGCCTTCGTTGCTTGCCACTTTAATTATTCGTTCTAATAATTTGGCTGGTTTTTGTGTGGGATATCCTATATTATTCTCACTGTTTTTAGGAAAACGGGCGCCAATAGCGATATCCGTCCACCAATCTTCGGGGATTTTTCCTTTTTCATTTAAAATGCCTTCATCTGATTTGATTTTTCCATCATATAATGTTCCGGAGCCTTTTAACCCTTTCTTGTAGTTTGCTTCCGTTTTTTCATCGTAAGGTACACGGATGTCATCAAGATTTATGGTATATGTTTCACTTTTGGTAAACCAAAAAATGGTATCATGTTTATTGGGTAATTTTAATTTTGAATGGGAAGCAGAAGTATAACACCATACTATCTCATTTCTAAAATTATTCATTCCGAAAACCTTATCCAAAATATCTACTCTGATATAAGCATTGGCATGCCAATCGCAATGCAGAAAAATACTTCCTGTTGGTTTCAGGATTCTGTGCATTTCAATCACTCGCTCTTTGAGCCATGCGATATAATGTTCAATGCCTCCTGCCCAACGGTCTTGAAAACTGCGCACTTCGCCCTCATCGCCCCAAATTACCTCATAGTTGCGATTGCTGAAAAACGGCGGGTCTAAGTATATCAGGTCTATACTTTCGTCCTCCATGGTTTTCATGACTTCGAGGTTGTCGCCGAGTATTAGTTTATTCGTCATGTCTATTTTTATTTTGCTGCAAAGATACACTTTTTCATCTACAAATACTTTTTCACATCCGCCCCGCCGATGTTGGTTGGGCAAAGGATGATAAGTCGTTCTACGACGTTGCGCAGTTCGCGGATGTTTCCTGTCCACGGGCATTGTTGCAGGGTTGCGATGGCGTCGTTGTCGAAGACGGAGATGGGTTTTCCCTGTGCCTTGCAGATTTCTTTTGAGAAGTGGTTGACTAATGCAGGGATGTCTTCGACGCGCTCCGACAGCGACGGCATGTTGATGATGATGACGCTGAGACGGTGGTAGAGGTCTTCGCGGAATGTTTTTTTCTCGATTTCCTCTTTCAGGTTTTTGTTGGTGGCGGCGATGACGCGCACGTTGACGGTGATGTCTTTCTCGCCTCCGACACGTGTGATGCGGTTTTCCTGCAATGCGCGCAGGACTTTCGCCTGGGCAGCGAAACTCATATCGCCGATTTCGTCTAAAAAGAGTGTTCCGCCGTCGGCTAATTCGAAGTCGCCTTTGCGCTGTTTGATGGCGGAGGTGAAAGAGCCTTTTTCATGTCCGAAGAGTTGGCTTTCGATGAGTTCGGAGGGGATGGCGGCGCAGTTTACCTCGATGAACGGGAACGCCGACCGTTGACTTTTCTCGTGTAACTGACGGGCTACCAACTCTTTGCCAACGCCGTTAGCGCCGCATATCAATATTCGGGCGTCGGTGGGGGCGACCACGTCAATCATCCGGCGAACTTCCTCCAAGGCGGGCGAGTTGCCGACCATTTCGTATTGCTTGCTGATACGTTTGCGGAGGGTTTTGGTCTCTTCCACCAAACGGGATTTGTCCAACGCGTTGCGCAGGGTGATGAGCAGGCGGTTCAGGTCTAACGGTTTTTCGATATAGTCGAAAGCGCCCTTTTTGATGGATTCGACGGCGGTGTCAATGTTTCCGTGTCCCGAAATCATGATGACGGGCGCCGGCGAGAACGACTGCAACTGCTCCAATACTTCCAGCCCGTCCATCTGCTGCATCTTGATGTCGCACAGCACGACGTCGTATTCCGTTTCCTGTGCCATCTTGATGGCATCTTTGCCGTTTTCGGCTTCGTCAACTTGATATTTTTCGTACTCTAATATCTCGCGCAGGGCGCTACGGATGGCGCGTTCGTCGTCTATTACTAATATTTTTGACATATTTTAAAATTTAAAATTCAATTGGACGATGAATGTACGTGGGGCGGAGACGTCCATCGGGCGTAGCGAGGATTCTGTGTTGAGAAGGTTGCTGAGCATGAGCCAACTTTGGATGTTCTTGTTGATTTTTACGCCGAAGCGGGCATCCATCGTGAAAGAGCCGGTGTTGTGTTCTTCCCAGTAGTCGTGCAGTCCGGGGAAGATGAGGCTTCTGACGATGTCCATCATATCGTCTTCTTCTTTTTCGCGTTCGTCCACAATGAAGTAGTCCACGGCTAAGGTTTTGCTTTTGTACATCAGGTTTGTGCCGACGCTCCAGCGGTTCCATTGGAAGTCGAACACGCCTTTGACGGTGTGTTTTTGCCGGTATTTGAGGTATTTGCTGTCGTTGGATTTCTCTTTCATTTCCAATTCGCCTTTGGCGGCTTCGATGTCGGCTTTTTCTTTCCAGTTGACGTCAATGGGTTCGATATAGACGTATCCGACGTTGTAGGAGACGTTGGACGCCGGCGAGATTTTCCATATTCCGTTGACGGAGGCGTCGAGTCCGTAGATTCTGGCTTTGTCCACGTTGGAGAAGCGGGTGCCGAGGGCGGGTATCTGACCTTTTTGGATCATGTCTAAGACTTCGGAGAGGTCGGCAATTTTTTCGAGAGTGGCGCTGTTGAAGAGTCCGAACTCGAACTCAATCATGTTTTTATACATGGTATAGAAGCCTGCGAGGTCTAAAAATCCGGAGAAGTTTCCCACTTTGTATCCTTGCTTGATGCCTATTTCGGCGTTGTATCCCTCTTCGGCTTTGAGGTTTTTGTTGGGATATGCGCCCATTCCGCCGATGTCTTTATAGACGAACTTTTCGGTGATGGAGGGGTAGCGGTATCCCTGTCCGAAAGAGCCGCGGATGAAAGTGTGTTCGGCTAATTCGTAGTTCAGTCCGCCTCGAAATACCGGTTTGAAAGGAAGTTCTCTGTTAAACACATCGGTGGTTGCCTCTTTGAGCAGCGAATCAACGCGGTAATACTCCAAGCGCACTCCTGCCGAGACGTTTAGTTTTCTGAAAAACTTTTGGTCGTATTGGAAAAAAGCGGCGATGTTGTCGCTTTCGTGATAGCCGGTCATTTGGGATGATGTGGTCAGTCGGTTGTAGGTTACGCCGGTGGTGAATTGGGCGAAGCCGAGTTGTTTGTTGAACTGGTAATCTAAGAAGTAGGAGTTGGTATTGTCGGGCGGGTCGCTTTTGGTGGCGGGTTTGTCCAAGTTGGCTATCCATGCGAGGGCTTCCTGTCCGTTAGATGGGAAGGGAGAGTGCCCCATGACCCATGAGATTAGTTTCACCAAGTCGGGTGCGGAAGCGTTGGGGAAGTATTCTTTGCCGTTTTTTGCTATCTCGGTAATAAGTCCGGCGTAATCTTGCGACACGATGTAGGGAAGATAGGGGGCGAGGTAAGGCATCAATGCCGGCAGCATCTCGTCGGGCGATAGTTGTAAGAGAGCGAGTACATCGGGCATGAGTTCGCTTATTTTATCGGTGTCCAATCCTATTCTCGACACGATTTCCAACAGTGATTCGTCGGTGGGGTTTGAGACGAGCCGTTCGGATTTGTGAAAATAGCGCGCCTTTACGTGATGGGAGGTGTTGTTGCGCGGATTGACGTAGTTGAAGAACGGGTCAATGTAAACCATATTCCCTTGTCGGCTCATGTTTGTCAACGGCGACTGGTTGTAGGCGTGTTCGGCTGATTCCCAGATAAAGAATCCCGAATAGTTGTTGAACAGCAGGTTGCCGTTGAGACCGTAGTTCATCCCTTTTATCTTTTTGTCGTGATAGGTAACGTTGCCGCCGATCCGGACGCGCTGTGTGAAGTCGTCTTGACGGTAGCCCTCGTTGGTGTACATGTCGCCTCCCAACGAAACGTCAAAGTTTCCGATACGGCGCGAATGCGAAAAGTCGGTGCCGGTGTATATCGGATTGCGGATACCATATAATACATTGCGCCGCAGCATGGGCGTTACCTTAAATTTGTCGTCGTGCCAAAACTCTTCGTCCCACCAGACGTAACTTTTGGTTTTGGGTTTTAAATAGGTTCCCATGTAGGTGTTGACGCGCGTTTGCGGTTCCAAGCCGGGGCGTTCGGTGCGGATATTGACAAGTCCGTTCAGCGCCGAAGAGCCGTAAAGCACCGACGAAGCGCCTTTCAACACCTCGACCTGCGCCACGTTCTGCAACGGGATCAAGTTCCAGTTGATGTCGCTCACCGACGGCGAGAGTATCGACATGCCGTCCACCAAGACCAAACTGCGGCTTCCGACGCCATACGTCCATCCGCCGCCGCCACGGATAGAGATCTGCTGGTCAACGACATCCACGCCGGGCAACGTGTTCAGCACCACGCTGAGGTCTTTCGGATTCTGTTTGATGAGGTCAACCGGTTTCAGCACGTCCATCGAAACCGTAATCTCGCTCAACTCCTGCTCAAAGCGTCCGGCGCTCACCACCACCTCTTTCATCAACTCCTCTTTCAGAGGCAGATACACATCCAAGCGCTGCTCCTGCCCCTTGCGGATGACAACCGGATGCGCCTCCGCCTCATAACCGATATAACCGTAATTGACAATGGCGCCGCCGTCGGGCAACGTCAGTTCATAATAACCCTTTGCGTCGGTAGCAACGCCAACGACATTGTCGCGCTCTTTGTAATACACATTGACGCCGACAAGCGTCTCTTCGGTTTTTTTGTCGTAAACAAAACCTTTTAAAGTCTGTCCGAACAGGCTCAGACCTACTGCTGAAAAGAAAATGAATGTAAAAAACTGCTTCATGTGTTTAAAAATTTGTTTGGGTGCAAAGGTACGATATTTTGAGATATGAGATTGTGCGATTTGAGATGTGGGACATTCCCGTCATTGCGAACGGAGTGAAGCAATCCAGAGTTACGGGTTACAAGTTACGAGTTACTTTTTCAGCACAGAGTCACAGAGTTCACAGAGTTACACAGAGAAAGTCTTGTGTCTAAAAGTCTTATGTCTCACATCGCAAATCTCACACCGCACTCCCCGAATAGGGCAACCGTTGTTGTATGGAGCGGCTGAGCGAGATTTCGTCGGTATATTCCAAGTTATCGCCAACGGCGATGCCGCGGGCGAGGATGGATACTTTGACGTTGAACGGTTCTATCTGCCGGAAGATATAGAAACCGGTAGTGTCGCCCTCCACCGTTGCCGGAAGGGCAAAGATGAGTTCGTTAATCTGTTGTTTCTGAAGACGTTGTAGCAGGAGTTCGATGGATAAATCGTTAGGTCCGACGCCATCAATGGGCGAGATGACGCCGCCTAAGACATGATACACGCCGCGATAGACGTGCGTGTTTTCAATGGCTATCACGTCGCGGATGTTTTCTACCAAACAGATGGTTGAGTGGTCGCGCAACGGGTTTTCGCAGATGGCGCAGGTCTCTTTGTCGGAGATGTTGTTGCAGGAGGTGCAGTAGCAGACATGCTGTTTCAGTAAGACGATGGCGTTTGCCAAGCGTTCGACTTCTATCAGGTCTCTGTCTAAAAGATGCAACGCCAACCGTAGCGCCGTGCGTTTTCCGATGCCGGGCAGCGAGCCGAGCGCCTCCGTAGCCTGTTCCAAGTATTTTGAGTAGAGGTAATCCATTAATTTGTCGTGTTACCACTATATTATAATTGACATGACACTAGTAAATAAGTTTTAGCCCACTATTTCCGCTTTTTAATGCTCGATGCCCCCGACGTGTTGGAAATAACTTCGGGATTGCCGCTATAGACGATGTCGCAGGCGCCGGATGCGGTCACCTTCAGTGTTTTTTCGGCATGTATTTCGACGTCGCTGCCGCCGGAGGCGACGATGGTTACATCGCTGGCTATCAGGCCTTTGGCGTCCACATCGCTGCCGCCGGAGGTGGTGAGCGAGACATTTTCCGCCTTGCCCGTCAGTTTGGCGTCGCTGCCGCTCGATGCGGTCAGGGTCAGACTTGTGGTTTCGACGTTCATTTTCAGGTCGGAGCCACTCGAAAGGATAACGATAGTCTTATCGGCGCGGATGTTGACGCTCATGTCGGAGCCACTCGACTGGGTTGCCTTAAACGTCTCAGTTACAAAGAGGTTGTTGCTGACCAAGTCGCTACCGGACGATAGCGTAACGGACGACAGGCGTGGCATAGTGATGTACGCCTTGAGCGTTTTGATGTTTTTGAAAAATCCGGATTCTTTTTCCAAAGAGAGGACACCCTCGCTTACCGACGCTTTTACACTTTCAACATATTCGGCGTCAACAATAATGGTGATGCTGTACTTGTCGCCCTTTTCGACATAAACATCGTATCCCGACGAGACGCTCAATCCGTCGAAATCCTTAAAAGCGTACTGCACCTGCGCTGTTTTCTGACCAAAAATCCCTGTTACGAGCGCTAATCCGAATAGATAAAGAAAAACTAACTTTTTCATTGCGTATATTTTTTAATGATTATTTTACATCTCTATTGGTGTTGTCGGGTTCATTTTGGCGGATGTCTTCGATGGTGCCGTCTTTCAGCCGAATGATCTGGTTGGTGTAGCGTGCCACGCCCGACTCGTGGGTTACGATGATCATGGTGATTCCCTGTCGGTTGACTTCCTGTAAGATCTGCATAACCTCTGCGGAGGTGGCGCTGTCCAAGGCTCCCGTCGGTTCGTCGGCAAGAATGATGCGCGGGTTGGATATCAGCGCACGAGCGATGGCGATACGCTGTTTCTGTCCGCCCGACAACTCGTTCGGAAGATGATGCGCCCACTCTTTCAGTCCGAAACGATCCAAATACTCCATCGCGATGCCATTGCGCTTGCGGCGGCTCATGTTCTGGTAATAGAGCGGCAACGCCACATTCTCCAAAGCGTTCTTAAAGGATATCAGGTTGAAAGACTGAAAGATAAACCCGATCATCTTATTACGATATTCAGCGGATCGGGTCTCCGAAAGGTCTTTGATGAGTTTTCCCGAAAGGTAGTATTTGCCGGCATCGTAGTTATCCAAAATGCCTAAGATATTCAACAGCGTGGACTTGCCCGAACCCGAAGCGCCCATGACAGAGACAAAATCTCCCTCCGCTATCTGTAGATCAATGCCTTTCAACACATGCAAAGGTGCCCCTCCGTAGTACGTCTTGTGAATATTTTCGAGTTTTATCATCATGATAACTATTATAATTTTCAATTCGATAGTAAGACGAGATCGAGGGAAATTAGTTACAAGAAAAGGTCTAAAACTCAAAATAGCGGTAAACAATTTCAATTTTATCCGATTTTGACAGGTCGCCGGGGTTGGAACCCGGACGATTTTCGGGAATTTCGGCATGGTGTTTCTCAAAATGTTCGATCCAGTAAGCCGGCATATTCCCGTCGACGTCGCGGAAGGTCATGCTCACGGTTTCGAATAGCGGCTCGTTCTGTTGGTTTAGAAATGAAAGCGTAACCAATTCGCTGCAATAATACGCATCATTATCGGGCGAATAGACGTAGTCGTAAGGTTTTCCCAGCAACTTTTCCGCGTTAACGATAGCTTGGGGGATGATTTCGCAGTATTCCTGTCTCAGTCGTCCGACGGTTACGAGCGGTTGTCCGTTCCACTGTGCCGAGCGCAGCAAAAACGTGTCCAGCACCGTTTTACAGACCTCCGGAGGCGTGGCTTCAATCACAAACACCGTGTCATTCTCAACGGAGACGATGCCAACGTGCGTATAACGAATGTCGTTCTCTCCGAAAGTTACCTCCGCAATCGCCTCGTTGAGTTCCGTGCTTTTGCCCGCCTGAAACAGCAAATCGCCCGTTTGAAAACGGAAATCTCCGGCAAAGACTGCAAAGGTGCAGAAAAGAAATATAAAAAGGTGCATCATATAGATCATAGTTCATGACATTTTTCAACCTGCAAAGATACATAATCTGTCGAATCTGCGTCATCTGCGTGCGCTACCGGGTGCATTTCAAATCGTTGCAAATAATCGAGAAAAATTGCGTATTCGTTCCCGCGTGGAGCATATTTTCGGGTTTATGGAAAATTCCATGAATAGTATGTATATCTAATGTATTGGTATTAAACGGATTATGGCAATTATTGGTCTGATGAATCTGACCTACAATATGTACAGAAAAATTCAACTATCTGCCGTTTAATGGAAAGCGAATATGAATAATAATTGTTAAAAGTTAACGTAAAAGCAGTAACTCTGCAACATTTTTCAATTAGTTATTCTTCACCCTAAAACTATCCCAAACCATATAAACAATCAGCAGTGCGTACATCATCAATCCTAACCACATCGCGCCGTTGCTTTCCGCCCATGGCATCATCGTAAAACTGTACGACTGGTCTATTTTGCTGACTGCTTCCCGAATCATCGGGTCTTCGGAAACCCGCGTTAATCCCTGAGCGAGGATTTCCGTGTCAGCCAGATTTGTCTGGACATATTTTATGGCAGCGCTCATGACGCCCATCAACGCTCCGCCTGCGATAAATCCCGAGGCGAGCAGTGTTCCTTTTTCTTTGCGAGCCGTGTTCAGCGCGTTGTCTTTCGAGCGTGTGGAGACATACCAACTGATACATCCGCCGACAAGCAACGGGATATTCAGTTGAAAGGGAATAAACATCCCCAGCGCGAAAGGTAAAGCGGGTATTTTGCAGAATGTGAGGATAAGCGCAATCGCTGCGCCCACCGCATACAGGAGCCATGGCGCTCCGCTGCCCGACATGAGCGGGTCAATGATGGCAGCCATGGCATTCGCCTGCGGCGCCACTAACGGGTTGGGATGGGCGGCGTCGGCGGCGAAGCCGTAGGTCTTATTCAAAATAATCAGCACTCCGCCCACTGTGGCGGCAGAGACGAGCGTTCCGAGAAATTTCCACGCCTGCTGCTTCGCCGGCGTGGTTCCTATCCAATAACCCGTTTTCAAGTCGGAGATAAAACCGCCCGCCATGGAGAGCGCCGTACAGACCACGCCGCCAATGATCATGGCAGCCACCATGCCACCCGTGCCGTTCAGTCCCACGGCAACCAAAACGACCGAAGCCAGTATCAACGTCATCAACGTCATCCCCGAAACAGGATTGGTGCCTACGATGGCGATGGCATTCGCCGCCACCGTCGTAAACAGAAACGCGATGACGGCAACAACGATGATGCCGATGACCGCAAAGAGCAAGTTGTTCACCACGCCGAACCAGAAGAAGATGAACGTCGCTATGAGGGCAATGATGGTTCCGATGGCGATGATTTTCATGGAGAGGTCGCGTTGTGTGCGTTTGGTTTCGGCGTTCACGTTTTTGCCTTTGCCTTTCATCTCCTTTGCGGCAAGTCCTAAGGCGCTTTTGATGATTTTTCGCGACCGGACGATGCCGATAATCCCCGCCATCGCTATAGCACCGATTCCGATATGACGGGCAAATTCCTTGAAAATGACCTCCGGCTCAACATTCGCAAGGATGTCGCCGGTATAGATGGGATTTATCGCCGTCAAAAAGTCAACGCTGATGTAAGGCAGCATCGGGATGATGACAAACCACACAAGCGCCGAACCGGCACAGATGATGAGTGCGTATTTCAGTCCGATGATGTATCCCAATCCGAGAACCGCCGCCCCGATGTTGATGTTGAAGACGAGTTTCGCTTTCGTAGCAACGGCAGTGCCGATAGCAGTAACACGCGATGAAAAAACCTCTGCCCATGTTCCGAAGGTGGCGATGATGAAGTCGTACAGTCCACCGATAAGTCCTGCGATGATGAGCGGTTTTGCCTGCGAACCGCCCTTTTCGCCCGACACTAACACCTGCGTGGCGGCTGTCGCCTCCGGAAACGGATACTTGCCGTGCATCTCGCTCACAAAGTACTTGCGAAAAGGTATCAGGAACAAAATCCCCAGCATCCCGCCCAGTGTCGAACTGATAAACACTTGCATGAACGATACCGTGATGTCGGGATATTTCGCCTGCAGGATATACAGCGCGGGCAACGTGAAGATTGTCCCTGCGACAATTACGCCCGAACTCGCGCCGATGGACTGAATGATGACATTTTCGCCCAGTGCGCCTTTCCGTTTCGAGACCGCCGAAAGTCCGATGGCGATGATGGCAATCGGTATCGCCGCCTCGAACACTTGTCCGACCTTCAATCCAAGGTAGGCAGCCGCAGCCGAAAAAAGTATCGCCATCAGCAATCCCCACGACACCGAACGGAAGTTCACTTCGGGGAATTTGCTCTCTGCCGACAGAATAGGTTTGTACTCTTCGCCCTCGCGCAACTCGCGGTAGGCGTTCTCGGGAAGTCCGGCTATCGGCTCTTCCGGAGAGAAATTTTTAACATTAGATGGTTTTTTCATTGATTATAAAGTTTATCATTTAGTCGGTGCAAATGTACAAAAAATTTCATTTCAATTACTCAATTACATTAAATAGTCGTTCCTTAAAATATCATAAGTTATTAACAATCAATGAAATAATATCAACAATCCCTGTATAATTCAACCATTTTTTGTATTTTTGTAGTCAAAAAAGCGGCAAATTATGTTAGGAAAGTTACCAGACAGGAATCAGCGCGAAATTTTTCGCACCCGGCTCGAAGATTTAATCGATCCACATCACTCGTTGGCATTATTGGCAAATGCAATAGATTGGAAGTATTTTGAGGACGAGTTTAAGCCCTACTATTCGGACAGAGGTGCGCCGAGCGTTCCTATCCGTACGATGGTTGACATACAGCTTCCGAAAGAACTCGCATACGACAGAGGCGGTAAAGGCAAATCGGAAATCAATGGAGTAAAGATTATCATTCCCGCGCCCCCCTTTTGCCCGCAAAAATTATATTACCTCGCCGCTTGAAATTATCTTTTTAAGGAACGACTAACTAATCATTTTTATTCTACCTATAAAATAAAAACACGCCGTTTCCGTTCTGTGTACAGAACAAAAATGATATAATGAACAAAGATGTTTTGAAACAGATTATTGCCGATAATCAAATGGAAATTCCTAATTACAAGATAGTTAGGCGGGATTTTACGTTTGAGGAGTTTGGAAATTACGTTTTTGTCGGTATTCGTCGGGCGGGCAAATCTTTTTTGCTCTACCAGCGCATTCAGCAACTTCTCGCGCAAGGGATGAAATGGGATGAACTGCTCTACATGAACTTTGAAGATGAACGGCTTTCCGGCATTACCGCGGAGGATTTGAATGTGCTTTTGGAAGTTCATTGGGAAATATATGGCAAAAAACCGATACTTTTTCTTGATGAGATACAAAATATTGCAGGTTGGGAAAAGTTTGCCCGCCGCTTGGCTGATACAAAATACCGTGTTTACATCACAGGAAGCAATGCCAAAATGTTGAGCAGCGACATTCAAACTACGCTTGGCGGCAGATATATCACCGTTGACGTTTATCCTTACGATTTCAAAGAGTTTTTAACGGCAAACAATACGGATTTCACTTCCAATGCCCTGTTGTCAACCAAAGGGAAAGCCGAAGTCCTAAGGCAGTTTAACAGTTATTTTTACTTCGGAGGTTTTCCGGAAGGCGCCATGCTCCAATCGAAACGGGATTATTTAACAAGCGTCTATCAAAAAATATTCTTGGGCGACATTGCTGCCCGTCATTCGATAGATAACACTTTCGCATTGAAGATTTTATTTAAAAAATTAGCGGAAAGTGTGAAACAACAGACGTCGTTTACACGTCTATCCAACATCATCTCCTCTACCGGAGCGAAAGTCAGCACCAACACGGTTATCAACTACATGGATTACGCCAAAGATGCGTGGCTGATAACACCAATACAAAATATCGCCGACAAAATCGTGGATAAGGAGACAAATCCGAAATATTACTTCACGGATAACGGTTTACTGAATCTTTTTTTGCTCGATGGCAATACCTCCCTGTTAGAAAATTTGGTTGCCGTAACGCTCCTGCGTAAGTACGGACGAAACGATGCCGTTTATTTTTATAACAAAGGCGTTGAAGTTGATTTTTATGTTCCGGAGATACAGACGGCAATTCAAGTCTGTTACAGCATGAACGACATAGAGACAAGCAAACGTGAAGTAAATGCGTTATTGCAGTTTGCCAAACGATTGGAAATCAAAAAGATGCTCGTCATCACCCGAGACGAAGAGAATAAAATCACAGAAAACGGGATAAACATCGAAATCATCCCTGTTTGGAAATTTTTGATACTATGAACTTCATCAAAGCAGAAAGTTTATCCAAATCGTATGGCGAAAAACATCTCTTCGAGGGCATTTCGTTAGAAATCAATCGGGGCGACAAGAAGGCGTTGGTAGCCCGTAACGGGGCGGGGAAAACGTCGCTCATCAACATTTTGCTGGGACGCGAGGTGCAGGATGCCGGGACGGTGTCGGTGCGTTCGAGGTTGAAAATCGGCTATTTGGAACAAGATCCGAAGTTCGACGAATCGCACAACGTGCGCGAGACGCTCTATTCGACCGATAACAAATTCGTCAGAACCATAGACGCCTACCATACGGCGTTGGACGCTTATCACGCCAATCCCATTCCCGCCCACTTCGCCGCCTTCGACGCAGCAACAGCGCAGATGGATCTCTTGCAGGCGTGGGACTATGAAACACGCATCGCTGAGATATTGACGAAGTTCGGAATTACCGACCTCGCCCAAGAGGTCTCAACCCTGTCGGGCGGGCAGCGCAAAAAACTCGGATTAGCCCGCGTCCTGATTGACGACGCCGACCTGCTCATCCTCGACGAACCGACCAACCACCTTGATTTAGACATGATTCGATGGCTCGAAGATTACCTGAGCGCCGACAACATCACCCTCTTCATGGTAACGCACGACCGCTATTTCTTAGATAACATCTGCAACTACATCGTGGAATTAGACAACAAAACGCTCTACTCCTTCAGCGGAAATTATTCTTACTACGTCGGCAAAAAATCCGAACTCGTTGAAACAGAACGGAAAACCATCGAAAAAGCCCGCAACATCTACCGTACCGAGTTGGAATGGATGCGCCGGATGCCCAAAGCCCGCACCACCAAGTCGAAAGCACGCATTGACGCATTCTATGACCTCGAAGGAGTAGCCAAAAAACGTCTTCACAGCGATAAAATCGAATTTAAAGTGAGTGCTAACCGTCTGGGAAACAAGATATTGGAGATATACTACATCACCAAACGTTTCGGCGACAACGTCGTGATTGACGATTTCAGTTATATCTTCAAACACGGCGAAAAGATAGGCATCGCCGGTCCCAACGGCTCAGGGAAATCAACGTTGCTCAACATCATCACCGGAGCGTTGAAGCCGGACTTGGGCAAGGTAACCATCGGGCAGACCGTGCAATTCGGCTACTACCGTCAGGAAGGATGGATAGAGAATCAAGACCGCCGCGTCATTGACATCATGAAAGATATCGCCGAAGAGGTCTATGTCGGCAAAGGCACCGTCTCGACGGCGGTCTTCCTGCAACACTTCGGCTTCTCGTTCTCGGAGCAGTACGCCTACTTCTCAACCCTGAGCGGAGGCGAAAAACGAAAACTCTACCTCCTGATGACGCTCATGAGAAATCCCAACTTCCTCATCTTAGACGAACCGACCAACGACCTCGACATCGCCACCTTAAACGCTTTGGAAGATTTTCTCTCCGACTTCCCCGGCTGCATCATCATCGTGTCGCACGACCGCTGGTTTATGGATAAGCTCTCCGACCATATCTTTGCTTTCGAAGGCGTCGGAAAAATCAAAGACTTCCCCGGAAACTACACCCAATACCTTGAATACCAAGAACAACAGCAATTTCACAAAAAAAGAGAATCCCAACAGGAACAACGCAAAGAACAGAAATCACTCCCGTCGAAATCCAAAACAGCAGGCAAACCCTCGCAAAAACTCGTCCGCGAGTTTGAACAGTTAGAACACGAAATCACCGCCCTCGAAACCGAAAAACACATCCTCACCCAACAACTCTCGCAAGGCGGAAGCAACGAAGAACTGACCCGCTACTCCCTCCGCATCGGCGAAATCATCGAAATGATAGAGGCTAAAACGGAACGGTGGATGGAGGTGGGGGGAGAGATGTAAGGTAGTGCGATGTGAAATATGCGATGTGAGACACTTCTCGTCATTGCGAGCGGAGCAAAACAATCCAATGTTTTTCCCCATTATCTTTGTGTCCTTTGTGAAAGTCCTTTGTGTCCTTTTATATAACAAACATTTTCAAGCACGTTCATCTAGTTGATTTTCAATTTTTTCCATTTCTTTTCGTATTTTGTTTAATCTTTTTTTGAGCCTTTCACTTTCATTGGTTTTGAGTAACGATTCATCGTATTCTGTTTTTGTTTTTACTAATGTGTACAGGATTCTTCCGAGTTTATTAGCAGTGGCAATGATGGCCGGTATATATATTCTTCGGAAATAGGATCCCAGAGGCGTATCATTGACCCTGAGTGTATTGGCAGATGCACGTAAAATTAAACCCACCTGATTTTTCCGTTTGGGGACTTTGCTTGACAGGAGCTTACCTCCTGATATTTTGTTGTTTGGAGTGATATTAACGCCAATCCATGTTTTGTCTTAAGCTTCTTTGCTTTACTTGATTTCTTTTTTGACATAAATCCTCCTTTTAGTAAATAATAAATACTATCAAGACCAGCGGTTTTAACGTAATGTAGTCTTTTATGTGGACTCTAACGTACCAAGTATTTCATTACCAACAACCGGAACCGTACTTTGTGATGGAATTTAATCCCAAGCACACATCTTGGCTTACTTGCTTGATAGAATGGACACAAAGTTATTCTTTTTTTTCATTGTTACAACAGAAAATACCCACTCTGTGCTGAATAAAGTAACTCGTAACTCGTAGTTCCGGATTGCTTCGTCGTTCCTCCTCGCAATGACGCGCTGTCTCACATCGCACATCGCAAATCTCACATCTCACATCTCGCATCGCACATCTCACATCGCATATCGCATATCGCATCAATGCGTAACATTCTTCATCTTAATCCAGAAAACCTCAACTTTCAGGGTGCTTGTTATCGTTGCCGTTTCATTGTTTTCAAAGCGCACCCACATTTCAATTTGATACACGCCGGTCTCAAACTCTTTGCTCCATTTCAACTGATCCTGTGCGGCAGTTTCCTCTGTTCCGTCAATAAACCATTTCAGGCTACCCGCATCGGGATGTAAATCCTCTATTTCGGCGCGGAAGTTCACATTTTTGGAACAAAAAACCGTATCCGGCAAATTCTCATGGTGGACGTCGTTGGCGTAAAATTCACACTCCATCATCGTCAGCCACACTTTTCCGGTATAAAGCGAGTCTGCCGTAGTTTCCGCAAAGCGCACCGACATGGTTATGGTATTTTCGCCCGAATGGAACTCCGGCGCCGAAGCGGGGAAGTACAAGGTGTTCGTGATATTGCCATTTTCTGCAATCGCATACTGAACGCCGTTGATAAGCCATGTAACCACATCAAAGGGAGATTCTAATGTTCGTTTTACGACAATGTCGTCTGATGATTCGAAAGTATGGGTGGTTTCTGTTGTATTTTCGTAGTAGGTATCTATGGTGGTGCCTTTTTCCTGAATGGTAAAGTAATTTTGGAGGTCGTAATCTCCTGCGCCCGAAGAAAAAGCGTACGTTTCTGCAGATCCATTTCCGCTGATGTATGCTAAAAATCCGCCCGGACAGACGATGTCAATCTTAATATCTTCATCGGTCAAGTTCCTGCGTACATGGTACCAGTCGGGGAAATGGACGCTGGTGTTTACCGTATAAAGTGAATGTGGAACAACTACGCCATCGTGTTGAATCACCGTCTGATCCCAATAGGCAGCCGGTATTAGCAGGTCAATGCCATGATTGTGGATGTTGGTATTACCCGTAAGAACAAACGGCGCCACAAAAGCATGATGTATGCGTTGGTCGGTAGGCGGAATATACATCACACAGGCATCCGGAAGAACCAAAAATACCATTATCGGCTTATCGGAGACAATCTGTGTCAAACCGGACATGACATAACAGACATACTGTTTTTCTCCCGCATTCAAAACATAATTCAAGGGCGAACCTCCATTAATGCCGCCGGAGAGGGTAATCTTGGTATCGTTCTCGTTGGCAACAAGCGCTAACATTCCTCCCCAGTTACCTCCGCCGGTCGGAGTAAGTATCGGAAACGCAAAAAAGTCCTTTCCCCATTTATCCACACTCCACACTTGCTCATAGGTATGGTCTCCGGAAACGCCACCCATTGAGGAACAACCATAAGCGCCACTCTGTCCGGGACCATAAGCGGCAGTAGTACCGCTAAAGAGACCAACAGGTTTTGTAGCGGCAATTCTCATGCCTGTCATATCAGCCGCAGTAGCGTTTAGAAAGTGATAGACTTCGTTTTTATTTAATGTGATGGTAGAATTATCATGCAAGGTTACTATCGTACCGGGTTCATTTGCCACAATAGCATAAGCGCCTTGAAAATCCGCTATCGGATCTCCCGTCGCCAACCTGTATTCGGTTCCCCAGGTGGGAACAGGCAAAACACAAGTTGCATCCGAAGAGGCATTATAGTAATTGATGGCATACACACAGACGTCTTCCGTTGAGGTAAGCGTAAGAGTGCGGGATGTTATGCCACCGCTACCGAAAGCCGGAATATTAACCACATCATTGTACGATACATTGGCGGTATAAATGCCCTGAGTAACCAAGGTATTGTTCCACCCGTACCAGTAAACGCCCGGCTGATTATTGTATTGGGCTGTGATCGTGCAGGCTTTTTCTACTACTACTTTTAATTGCAACGTTGACGCAGCATACGTTTGATGAATATATGAAATATAAAATTCCTTTCCCGCATTAGCCGCATTAGATTGGGCATACAGGGTTGAATCACTCAACAAGAACGCTATTATTACGTAAAGTACTCGTTTCATATTTTTAAATTTTATTTTTGTGCAAAGATATGAAAAATATTTCATTGCAAAGGCGGCTGTCCAGGGCAAACGCATTAAGAATTTTAATGCGTTTGCCCTGGTTCGGGTGTATGACAAATTGGACTAAGCCGCCATTTTGATTTGATACGTCAAGTCATTCCATCGTTTGCTTTTCCAGTAAGCTCTCAGATTTACAATTCTTTGTGCCCCCTTGATAGACCAC
>WRLA01000007.1 GCA_009777825.1 Bacteroidales bacterium | reverse complement strand
GGCATCAGAGGCGGCTTTGCCGCCTCTGATGCCGCCTCCTCATTCACATAAATTGTTGTCATTCCGAATGGAGCGTAGCGAAATGAGGAATCTGATACATTACTCGAACACGTCATTGCTCTTTGCGCCCCTTGCGTAGAACCTTTGCGTCTTTGCGGTAAAAATACGATGGCTTTTCGGAGTGGATCCATACATTTGTTATTTATTTCCCAATTCCGACATAAAGAGTATGCGCACCAAGCGGACTTCTTCGGATGTTAGTTCGTCGTCGCAGAGTTTGTCAATGGCTTTTTCGATGGAGTCGGTTTCGGCTTCGTCTTTGAAATAGTCGTAGATGAGTTCGTAATGGTCTGCGTCCACCACTTCGTCCACGAAATAGCGGATGTCGAGGTGTGTTCCGGAGGCGACGATGCTTTCGATTTCTGTCAGCAGTTCGTCCATCGAGAGGTCTTTGGCTACGGCGAGGCTGTCTAAGGGGACTTTTCGGTCAATGCTTTGGATGATATAGACTTTCATTCCTGATTTGTTGACAACGGACTTGACGACCATGTCGTGCGGACGGATGATTTCGTTATCTTCGACATAGTTTTTGATTAGGTTCAAAAACGGTTGTCCGTGTTTTTTTGCCTTGCCGGCGCCGACGCCTGTGATTTGTTGCAGTTCCTCCATGGTGATGGGGTACTGGATGGACATCTCTTCGAGGGAGTTGTCCTGAAAAATCACAAACGGGGGGAGATTCTCTTTACGGGATACATTTTTCCGTAAATCTTTTAGCAGTATAAAAAGTTCATTATCTGCCGATGAGCCTTTCATTGCGCCTCCTGCGGCGATGACGTCGTCGTCGCCGTCTATTTCTTCATCTCTATCTTTTGTTAACATAACGCTAATTGGTTTTTTCAAAAAATTTACTCCTTTTTTTGTCAGTTTGAGCAGTCCGTAGTTCTCGACGTCTTTTGTAAGGAAGTCTAACACAATGGCTTGTCGGATGACGGAACTCCAAAAACGTTCATCATAATCGGCGCCGTCGCCAAAGATTTCCAACTTGTCGTGTTTGACCTCTTTGATGCTGCCGGTCGCCTTGCCCAGCAATATATTGATAACGTAAGGTTCTTTATAAAGTTGTTTGATGCTTTCAACGGCTTTCAAAATCATTTCGATGAGTTCTTTCCCTTCAAATTTCTCTTTGGGGTTGAGGCAGTTATCACAGGCGCCGCAGTTATCTTTCTTGTAGGTTTCGCCGAAATAGTGTAGCAGCATTTTGTGTCGGCACATGCTGCTTTCGGAGAAAGCGATGGTCTCTTCGAGCAGTTGTTCGTTGATTTCCTGTTCGGCTATCTTTTTCTGTTTGAGGAATTTTTTTAGCCGCAGCATGTCGTCGTAGCAGTAGTAGGCGATACACAAGCCTTCGCCGTCGTCTCTGCCGCCGCGTCCGGTCTCCTGATAGTAGCCTTCGAGACTTTTGGGCATGTCGTGATGGATGACGTAACGGACGTCGGGCTTGTCAATCCCCATGCCGAACGCTATCGTAGCGACGATAATGTCAACGTCTTCCATCAAAAACGCATCTTGGTTGGTGCGCCGTGTGATGGCATCCAATCCGGCATGATACGGTAGCGCCTTAATACCGTTTATCTGCAATATTTTTGCAAGTTCTTCCACCTTTTTACGGCTCATGCAGTAGATAATGCCCGATTTCCCGTGGTGCTGCGTGATGAAACGGATAATATCTTTATAGACGTCTTTTGATTTGGGGCGGACTTCGTAATAGAGGTTGGCGCGGTCGAACGACGATTTGAAAACGGTGGCATCCAGGATGTTAAGGTTTTTCTGGATGTCGAACTGTACTTTCGTAGTTGCCGTGGCGGTCAGGGCGATGACGGGTACCTGATGTCCGATATTTTGGATGATGTTAAACAGGTTTCGGTACTCCGGTCGGAAGTCGTGCCCCCATTCCGAGATGCAGTGCGCCTCGTCAATGGCGTAGAACGAAATTTTAATGGAGCGTAGCAGTTCCACATTCTCTTCTTTGTGCAGCGATTCCGGTGCGACGTAGAGCAGTTTTACCTTTCCCGACGTCAAATCGTCTCTCACCTCCGCTATCTCCTGCTTCGACAGCAGGGAGTTCAGAAAATGGGCGACGCCCTCTTCCGTTCCGAAGTTGCGAATCATGTCCACTTGGTTCTTCATCAAGGCGATAAGCGGTGAGACAATGATGGCTGTCCCTTCCGAAATCAGCGCCGGGAGTTGGTAACACATGGACTTCCCACCGCCGGTGGGCATGATGACAAATGTGTCCTTTCCCGACAACACATTGTGTATCACAGCTTCTTGATTTCCTTTGAAGCTGTTGAAGCCAAAATGCTTTTTCAGCATTTTGTGCAAGTCTATCTCTTCAGTATTTTTTGACATACTTGATAAGTAATTTAAATGCAAATGTACATGTTTTTTTTTAATTACATAACAAAATAAAAAAAGGACGGGTAAAAAATATCGAAAATATTATCTAAATCAATTAAATAATTATCGAAAATACAAATGGAGACATTTCCTCCGAGCTTGTAAAGAGTGCCGAAAAAGAGTTTCTTTACCGCAAAGGCACAAAGAAAATGCAAAGGGTGCAAAGAGTAATCATATTATTATCAATTACTTGCGCACGTTGAAAAAAACTTTCTGATGGTGTCGAAGTCAGGAAAATACAAGACGAAATGATCTACCCCGGACAAATCAAAACCACCGTCATCCGCAAAACACGAGCGGTGGCGTATGCAAAGTAATTTTGTAAGGGATCAATTACACTTCAGCACAGTCTGCATCTGGTATTCGGCGACTTTTTTATATTGCTCGGCGGTTACTTTCTTATAAGCGGTGCAGGCGTCGGACTTTTTGCCGAGTCCTTCGTATGCTTTGCCGAGTTCGTAATAGGTGGCGGAGGGGTCTTTCAGTTCCATCGAAAGCGCTTTGTTGGCGGCGGTAATGGCGTCATTCCATTTGCTTAATAGGTTGTAAGCCGATGCCATGTAATAATAGATGTTGGCGTTGGACTCGGGGTAGGATGCGGCTGTTTCCAAGTGTGTGATGGCTTCGGTGTATTTTTTGTTTTTGATGGCGTCGGTGCCGGCGCTCATGTAGGCGGAACTTGCGATTTTTGCTGCGTTGGCGTAGGTTGTCGCTTTCTGTTCGTCGCCCTGGGTGAGTTCCATGCACTTGTCGAGGTCTGCTTTCATTTTGTTGAGGTCGCCTTTCTCTTTGTATGCGCGTCCGCGCCAGAAGTAGGCAGTTTCGTTTTCGCTCTCCATCTTCAGGACGGCGTCGGCGGCGGCGATGGTCTCGTCGTATTGCTTGTCGGTGAACGTTGCCGAGGCTTTGGATATATAAACCCGCCCGACGTAGTTCGACGCTTTGGTGGCGATGTCGTCGTTGTCGCTGTTCTTGGCGCACTCTTCCGCGTCTTTAAAGCGGAGGAGCGCTTTGTCGAAGTTCTTCTCCTGATACAACTCCATCCCGTAGGCGTAGTACGTCTGAGCCAACGCCTGCTTGGCGCTCTCTATGACGGTCTCCGCGCCTTCGATGCCTTCGAGATCGCTCATCTTTTCATACATGGTCAACGAGGCGGATAATTCGTTGATGGCGGTTTCGTAATCTTTGGTTTCTACCGCTTTGATACCGTTTTGGTATAACTCATAGGCTTCTTCAGCCGACTGTGCAGCGACATTCAGCGCGCATGCATAGAAAATAATCGTAAAAATTGTTGTTACTTTTTTAAACATGGTATTCATTATTTTATTATTAGTTTAGTCCATTTCAATTTTTAAGAGTTGTGCAAAAATCATGCCATTTCCTTTAAAACACTTCCATATTTTTTGCGATACATTGAGTTTATCTCGTATGATATGGTCGTGAAAACTTACCTGCCATGCAAAATCATGACCTAAACAGAGATAAAGACAATCATGCAAGAGGAGTTTTCCGCTGCGTTGCACAGTGATTTCGACAGTTTCGATATTTTCACGAAATTAGCCATAGCCCGTCGGGATGATGCCGTCATCGCCTTGGCATTGGTTCAGTTATACCCAGAGACAAAGATTGTGATACTGTGCGACATTGTGGTTGACGCTCCGCTGAGAGGACAAAAAATTGGCGAAGCGATGCTCGGCTGGATAGAAACGGAAATAAAGGTGTGGGGCGCCAAGTTCATCTTTTTGGAAAGCGGTAAGAACAACCATTCGGCACACCATTTCTTCGAACAGGCAGGGTTCAAGGGCGTTTCGATAGTAATAATTGAATAAGGGGAAAAATGATGACTATGATATTGTCTGAACGCCTTGCTCTGGGGACAATCTCATATCTCAACAAAAAGTTGTATTTTTGCAGCGTAATATTGTTTACTAAAAAAGTATTTTTTATGAGGAAAAATTTCACTTTACTTCTGTTCATCGCATTTTTCGGCTTACCGTTTGTATCGTTTGCCCAGAAATACGCCGTTTATTTTACCGACAAAGTCGGGACGCCTTACACTCTTTCCCATCCGGAAGCGTTTTTATCTCAGCGGGCGCTGGAACGCAGAGAGAAGTTTGAGGTAGAACTCACCGACGACGACCTGCCGGTCAATCCCGCTTACGTAGCAGAACTGCAAAACGTCGGCGCAACGGTCTTATACACAAGCAAATGGCTCAACTGCGCCGTAGTCAACGCCGCCAACACAATCCTACCGCAAATAACGGCGCTGGATTGCGTTGACCATGTCGTTTTCGTGAAGCCGGAGGGCGGAAAAAAGATAAAGACGTCTAAGAACAAATACGGAGTTGCTCGTCGCACTCCTTCCAAAATCTCCTCTTCGAGGTCGGAGTACGGACAAGCCCACAACCAAATTGCGCAACTCAACGGCATCGCCGTCCACGACAAAGGCTATAAAGGCGAAGGCGTGGTGATAGCGGTTTTAGATTCGGGTTTCGATAAAGTCAACACTATCAATGCCTTTAACCCGCTGTTTGGAGAAGAGCGCATCTTGGCGACCCGCGACTTTGTTAATCCGGGAGGAAATGTTTACAGCAACACACACTATCATGGTACCGCCGTCCTTTCGTGTATGGCGGCGTATGTCCCTAATCAGATGATCGGCACCGCTCCCGAAGCCACCTGCTGCCTCTTCCGCACCGAAGACGTTGATTCGGAATATCTGATAGAAGAGTACAACTGGGTCGCCGCCGCCGAAGCCGCCGACAGCATCGGCGCCGACATCATCAACACCTCTTTAAGTTATCACGACTACGACGACCCAACGATGAATTGGGACTATTCCGATATGGACGGACAAACCACCGCAGCCGCCATCGGAGCCAATAAAGCCATTGAGCGCGGAGTCTTTGTGTGCGTGAGCGCCGGAAACAGCGGCGGCGACCCATCGTGGAAATGGATCGGCACGCCCGCCGACGTCAACAACGTCCTCACGGTAGGCGCTGTTGACGAAGATGGCGATTACGTCTATTTCAGTTCCATAGGACCTAACGCCGCCGGCGAACAGAAACCCAATACCATGGCGCAAGGTTACGATTGCGCCACGTATGCGGATGGCAACACTATTTCGTACCTCAGCGGGACTTCTTTCGCCTCTCCCATCACCTGCGGAATGGTCGCCTGTCTGATACAGGCAAAGCCGCACGTGAAACCGGTTGAGTTAAAATCTTTTATCGAACAAACCGGCAACAATTATAATACACCGACAATAAAGATGGGCTACGGCATCCCCGACTTCGACATGGCTTTGAGCCTGCTGCCCGACCCGCCGGAGCCGCCGGAACCGCCCGTCATCACCAATCATTTCTACGCCATCCATTTTACGGATAAAAACGACTCCCCCTACTCTATTGACGAACCGTTAGCCTTCTTGTCGCAAAAATCGCTCGACCGCAGAGCAAAATTCAACATTTCGCTCACCGACGACGACCTCCCCGTCAATCCCGATTATATCGAACAGGTAAAAACCGAAGGCGCAGAACTCTTATTCTCAAGCAGATGGATTAATTGCGCTTTGGCACGGATTCCCGATTCGGTGATGTTAGAAAATATCGAAAACCTCGCTTGCGTTGATACGGTCATCTTTGTAAAACCCGGCGACGCGCCCACTTCCAAAAGTGTAAAACCGCTCCTGACCACAGCGCCGGAACTCATTGAACAACAACCTCAAGCCTCTATTTACGGCTACGCCGACGAACAAATCCGTCAACTCAACGGAATACCGCTGCACGAAGCCGGCTATCAGGGCGAAGATATACTCATAGCGATTTTGGACGCCGGATTCCCCATCGCCAACCAAATCAACGCTTTCAGCCATGTCTATGAGAATGAACGACTTATCATGACCAAAGACTTCGCCAATCCGGGCGGAGACGTCTATGACGCAACGCTGAACGCACACGGCACCTTAGTCATGTCGTGTATCGCCTCATACTGGTCGGGGACGATGATCGGAACCGCCCCAAACGCAAGTTTCGCCCTTTTCCGCACCGAAGACGCCGAAACGGAATATCCCATAGAGGAATATAACTGGGTCTTTGGCGCCGAAGCCGCCGACAGCATCGGCGCCGACGTCATCAACTCCTCCTTGGGATATCATGACTTCGACGACACCTCCATGAACCATACCTACAGCGACATTGACGGGAAAACCATCGTCTCCTCCATCGCAGCACAAAAAGCCGTTGACTGCGGCATCTTCGTCTGCGTCTCGGCAGGAAATACCGGCGACGAACCGGCATGGCAATGGATCGGCAGTCCCGCCGACGCTTCCGACATCCTGACGGTGGGCGCCGTCAACAATCAAGGACAATATGTCTATTTCAGTTCCATCGGTCCTAACGCCGCCGGCGACCAAAAACCCAATACCATGGCACGCGGACAAAATTGCCCCATCATCATTGACAATGAAGGGCTTTATACCGCCAGCGGCACCTCGCTCTCGTCGCCCATCACCGCCGGAATGGTCGCCTGCCTCTTGCAAATGTTCCCCGACACAAACCCCATGGAACTGCGCGACATGATCCAAAAATCAGCCAACTACTACAACAACCCAACCCCGAAAATGGGCTACGGCATCCCCGACTTTGCCAAAGCCGCCGGATTGGTCTCAATATCGGAGATTGCTGATGGGTCTTCTATTATAATATATCCGAATCCGACGAGCGGGGAGTTGAGAGTGGAGAGTGGAGAGTTGAGAGTTGAGAGTGTCGAAATATTTGATGTCTTTGGTAGAAATGTCTCACGTCTCACATCGCATATCTCACATCCCATCTCCATTGACATTTCGCATTTACCCGCCGGCGTCTATTTCCTCCGCATCCAAACTGAAAACAATGTGGTAACACGGAAAGTGATAAAGAATTAATTGTCTGAACTGTGATTTTAGCGTGATTTTAATGATGACCATGATAAAAATCTCTGTGAACCTCTGTGTCCCCTGTGTCTCTGTGTTGAAAAACCCCCTTTTTGTTCCCCCGAAGGGGGAAAAGCAGCACAGAGACACTGAGTGCACAGAGTTACACAGAGGCTTCCCATCGCACATCGCACATCGCATATCGCACATCGCAATTCTTCTCCTCCTCCTGTCGCAAGCGGCGATTGCCCAAAAATACGCCGTCCACTTCAAAGACAAAGACAGAACGCCGTATCAGTTAGACGCTCCCTCGCAGTTTCTATCGGAACGGGCGCTCGAGCGCAGGTATAAGTTTGAAATCCTACTTTCCGACGATGACCTGCCCGTCAATCCGGCTTATATACAACAAGTTGCAGACAAAGGTGCCACCATCTTATTCCCAAGCAAATGGCTGAACTGCGTCCTCGTAGATTGCGATGACGACGCTGCCATAGACGACATCAAAACGTTGGGGTGCGTGGAGAGAGTGGTGTTGGTAGCCCACCCAAGAGGAAGAGAGGGGAACACGGATAACACAGATGACACGGATTTTCACAGATGTAAATATACCTATCAACAATATGAAAATCAGTGTGAATCAGTATCATCTGTGTCATCAGCGTTCCAATTCTACGGCAACGCCTCCGACCAGATTGAACAACTTAACGGCATCGCACTCCATAACAAAGGATACGATGGCGAGGGCGTTCTCATCGCTGTTTTGGATGGCGGGTTCTGTAACGTGAACACCATCGACGCCTTCGCCCACCTGTACGAAAGTGGACGGCTGTTGATGGCGAAAGATTTTATCGAGCCGGGCGGCGATATTTACCGCTCCGGCATAACGGAACACGGAACTTCCGTACTCTCCTGCATGGCGGCATATCTTCCAAACCGGATGGTTGGCACGGCACCCAAAGCGAGTTACTGTCTGTTCCGTACCGAAAACACACTTTCGGAATACCTTATCGAAGAATACACGTGGGTCATCGGCGCCGAGACCGCCGACAGCATCGGCGCCGACCTCATCAACTCCTCCTTAGTATATACCAAATACGACGACCCGACCATGAGCCACACCTATTCCGACATGGACGGACGTACCACCATCGCCGCCATCGGCGCACGGAAAGCCGTCGAGCGCGGCATCTTCGTCTGCACCTCTGCCGGCAACGAAGGCGACAACGTTGCATGGCGCTGGATAGGAACGCCCGCCGACGTCGCCGAAGCGCTCACCGTGGGCGCCGTGCAACAAAACGGACAATACGCATCCTTCAGTTCCATCGGTCCCAACGCCGCAGGCGAACAGAAGCCCAACGTCATGGCGCGAGGCGCCGACGCTACCATCATCAACGCCCAAGGAGCGATAATCTCCGGCAGCGGAACTTCCTACTCCTCCCCTATCGTGTGCGGAATGGTTGCCTGCCTCTTGCAAGCCTCGCCCTTTACTCCGCCGGAAAAACTGAAAACACTCATCGAATCTTCGGCAAATCTTTACGCAAATCCTTCATATCAAATGGGTTACGGAATACCCGACTTTAATAAGACGTTGAAATCGTTGCCCGTGCCGGGACATTCCAAGTGCAACAATATCCTCGTCTATCCCAATCCGGCTTCCGGATTGCTCACCGTAAAATCGCAATATCATTTGGAAAAAGCGCTGCTCTATGACTTCTCCGGACGACTTGTCGCTGAACAATTACTCGAAAAATATCACTATACGATTGCTACACAGGAACTTAGAGCCGGAATGTATGTCATCCACTTTTACGATGACGAGGGGATGGTCGGATGCGCTAAATTCGTGAAGAATTAGCCACGAATTTCTCTGTGCAACTCTGTGAACTCTGTGAACTCTGTGCCTCTGTGCTGAATATTTTTTTCAACACAGAGTGGGTATTTTCCGTTGTAAAATGAAAAGATTGAATAACAAGATGATTGAGATTAGAAAAAATAAAGTAAAGGTAGGGAGATAATAACGGATGCAATTTCTTCCGCTCTATTCTCGGGTCTTTCAGGCTGCAAAAATACGATAAAATCTTCGGTACCATAATATTTCTAATTTGTTGATTATAAGGCAAAGGTACGAAAAATATCAATACAAAACAAATATATATCATTGATAATCAAATAATTATATCAACAACTGATTGTTAATAACTTAAAGAAAAGGCAAGAAAAAACAGAGAGATTTTAATGCGTTTGCCCTAAACGCATAGTTACGTCATGTGATTTTTTTCGTACTTTTGCAGAAAAATTTTGACTTATGGACGCAATAGTAAAAAACAACCGTAAAATGGGAACAAATGTAATTGAATCACTATGTCAAAAATAAAAACAGCATGGTTTTGCTCCGCCTGCGGGGCTAAGGCGTCGAAGTGGATAGGCTGCTGTCCGTCGTGCGGAGAGTGGAATACCTATCAGGAGGAGGTGATTCAGCGAACGGAGCGCTACGACTTGCCCGTCGGAAAAAAACAGACGATTGCCGCCCCCGTAGCCGTTCAGCAGATTGAAAACGCCGACAACGCGCGGGTAGCGACCGGAAGCGTAGAGTTGGACAGAGTCTTGGGCGGCGGCTTGGTCGCCGGATCATTGATATTGGTGGGCGGTGAGCCGGGCATCGGGAAGTCCACGCTGATGTTGCAGATAGCGTTGCGCTGCAAGGGATTGCGGGTGCTGTATGTGTCGGGCGAAGAGAGCGCCGAACAGATTAAGATGCGTGCCGACAGAATCGGCATCAGCAATGAACATTGCTACATCCTCAACGAAACCTCCCTCGAAAACGTCTTGCTCCATTTGGATTCCTTTGCGCCACAGATGGTTGTCATTGACTCCATACAGACGCTCAACACCTCTTTCATTGATTCGTCGTCGGGCAGCATCTCACAAATCCGGGAGTGCGCTTCGATTTTGCAGCAGTGGTGCAAGAGCGCCAACGTCCCCGTCTTTCTCATCGGACATATCACCAAAGACGGCAGCATCGCCGGACCAAAACTGTTGGAGCACACCGTGGACGCCGTACTCTACTTCGAGGGCGACCGCAACTACGGCTACCGCATCCTGCGCTCCATGAAAAACCGTTTCGGTTCGACCAACGAACTGGGAATCTTCGAGATGCAACACAACGGACTGCGCGAGGTACACAACCCATCGGAAATATTGATTTCGCACCGGGACGAGCCTATCAGCGGCGTTGCCATCACTACCGTCATGGAGGGCATGCGCCCGCTGTTGATTGAGATGCAGGCGCTTGTCGGAACGGCGGCTTACGGGACGCCGCAACGCTCCGCAACGGGTTTCGATGTGCGAAGGATGAACATGCTGTTGGCGGTCTTGGAAAAACGTTGCGGGTTTCGGATTAACACCAAAGACGTCTTTCTGAACGTCGCCGGCGGCTTGCGCGTGGACGATCCCGTGGCGGACTTGGCGGTCGTCTGCGCCATACTATCCTCGTCGGTGGACATTCCGTTAGGACAAAAAGATTGCTTCGCGGGGGAGATAGGACTGAGCGGCGAGATACGTCCGGTCAACCGCATCGAAATGCGCATCGCCGAAGCGGAAAAAATCGGATTCGACCGTATTTTCGTGGCAAAACACGGCATCAAAAACCTCTCCGATCGCTTCGGAATCGAAATCATTCCCGTCGTTAAGGTGGATGAGATTGCAAAAAAATTATTCAGATAAAAAATTATGATAAAAAACATCGGCATTTTTTGTGGTTCCTCAATGGGAAAACTCTCCGTATATAGAGAACAGGCGGCTCTTTTGGGCGCACAGATGGCGGAAGCCAAATTGGATTTGATTTTCGGCGGTGGCAGCATCGGACTGATGCGCATTATTGCCGACGAGATGCTGAAACACCGTCGCTGCGTTGTCGGCGTCATACCGCATTTTTTGGCGGCGAAGGATATCGCCCATTCCGGCATTACGGAGATGATAACAGTGGACGACATGCACCAACGCAAACAACGAATCATGGAACTCTCCGACGCTTTCATCGCCATGCCCGGCGGCTTCGGAACTCTCGACGAAATCAGCGAGGTGCTGACCGGATTCCAACTGAACACCATCAACAAACCCTTAGCGCTCTACAACGTCAACAACTACTTCGGCCACCTCCTCCACCTCTTGGACGTCATGGTAACAGAAGGATTTTTACGACAGGAACATCGCCTCAACATCATCGTCGAAGACAATCCGGAAATGCTGATAGACAAACTATTACACTTCCATCCCGTCGAAATTCCGCACCATTGGGTGAAAGAACTGATCGAGGATACGGGACGGTGCGTTGGGGGGTAATTCAGAACAAAAAACTTGTCGGTTGGGAATTTATTTGTACTTTTGCAGCGACTTAAAAACGTAATTTATGGAATTAGTATTAGACCTGACAAAACGTTACTCTTACGCCGATTATTTAACGTGGATAGACGATAAATCACGCGAACTGATAAATGGATTTATTCATTTGATGTCGCCGGCTCCTAAATGGGCACATGTACGAATCAATGATAATATCTATTTTCAGTTAGAATTGGTTATTAAAAGAAATCACGCACGGTGTTTAGTGTGCCATGCGCCCATTGACGTTCGTTTTCCAAAAAACGGAGAAACCGAAGATGATAAAATTTATACTGTTGTTCAGCCGGATATTTGTGTTATTTGCGATGTATCAAAAATTGATGACCTGGGCTGTTGTGGTGCGCCCGATATGATTGTCGAGGTGCTATCGCCTTCTACTGCCAAAAAAGATATGCACGATAAATTTATATTATATCAAGAGCATGGAGTAAAAGAGTACTGGATTGCCCATCCGAAAGATAAAGCTATTACAGTTTTTATATTACAGGAAGATGGAAAATATGATGCAGGCACCCTTTACGAATTTGGAAAAACAGAAAAAAAAATACCCGTTCATGTATTCAATAACTATATGATAGATATGAATGATATTTTTAATGTGTGAAATACTATCATTACCGACGATATTAAAATAATAAAATATGAATCCCATCATCATCCTAATCATCGCAGTAGCCGTCTTAACCTCTGCCGTGATACTTTTATCGTTCTACTTTCTGAATAGAAAATTAGATTTGTTGCTGTGCAAACCGGCTCAGGAAAAGCCAACCGGCGACACGCAACAGCTTATGGCGCTCAAGATACAAGCCTACGAGCGCATCATCCTCTACATTGAACGCATCGAATTGGAAGGCTTGGTCATGCGGACATTTCTTCCGGAGATGACTGTGCAGCAACTTCAAGCGGCGCTTTTCCGAACCATCCGGGAAGAGTTTGAACACAACACCACCCAGCAACTCTATGTCAGCGAGCGGGCGTGGGAATGTACAAAAGGCGCACGAGCGCTGGTCTTAGCCCTCATCACGCAATCTTGTCAGGAACTTGCCCCCACCGACAACGGGATGCAACTCGCACAAACATTGTTTACCTCCGTTCAAGATAAGGAAGCCTATGTTTACGAAAAGTTCCCGTTGTTTATCAAGCAAGAAATGAGACAGGAGGTGGCGTGAAATTCTGTGTATTTTTGCGTATTATTTTTAACCCAAATTACGCATTAGGCAAAACGGTAGATAAAAGCGGAAAAACGGGAAGAAAAAGTTGTTTTAGCAGTTGGAACGGCTACCCAGATACTCCGTTATTCAGTTACTCAATCACGCCCGTCTTTCCCGTTTCTTAAACAGGTTGATCAGCGGTCGGACGTAGTCGTGGTTGGTGCAGACGGTGGCGAAGTCCACGCCGCAGCGTTTGAAGGTTTCGTGCAGGTTTTTGTCGAATTGGGTGAAATATTCGGAATAGTGGCGTCGCACGGTAGCGTTGGAGGTGTCTATCCACATTCTTTTTCCGGATTCGGCGTCTCTCATGCGCACTAATCCGGCTTTGGGGAGGTCCCGTTCCAAGTGGTCGAAGGCTTGGATGGCGATGAGGTCGTGTTTGCGGTTGGTGATTTTCAGCGCGTCTTCGTATTTTTCGTCAATGAAGTCGGAGATGAGGAAAGCGGTACATTTTTTCTTCACCACGTTGGTAAAATACTTCAGCGCTTCGGCGATTTCGGTTTTGTTGCTGGTGCGGCGGAAATCCACCAACTCTCTGATGATACGCAGGATGTGCGTTGTTCCTTTTTTGGGCGGGATAAACTTTTCGATATTGTCGCTGAAGAAAATCACGCCCACTTTGTCGTTGTTCTGGATAGCCGAAAAGGCTAAGACGGCGGCTATCTCCGTAACCATTTCCGCTTTCAGTTGGTTTCCCGAGCCGAAGTCGTTGGAGCCTGAGACATCAATCAGCAGCATCACCGTCAGTTCGCGTTCTTCTTCAAAGATTTTGATGTACGGGTGGTTCATCCGCGCCGTTACGTTCCAGTCAATGCTTCGTATGTCGTCGCCATACTGATACTCGCGCACCTCGCTGAACGACATCCCGCGTCCTTTGAAGACGCTGTGGTACTCTCCGGAGAAAATCTGGTTGGAGAGTCCGCGCGTCTTTATCTCTATCTTCCGTACTTTTTTTACTATTTCGGCAGCATCCATGGAACAATTATGAAAGGTGATTAATTGAATAATTGGATTTTACGGCACTTCTATTTTATTGAGCACCTCGACGATAATGTCTTCCGTTGTTACGTTTTCGGCTTCGGCTTCGTAGGTGAGTCCGATGCGGTGGCGCAGGACGTCGTGGGCGACGGCGCGCACATCTTCGGGGATGACGTAGCCGCGTCGTTTGATGAACGCAAACGCCTTCGCCGCCAACGCCATACTGATGCTGGCGCGGGGCGAGCCGCCGTAGGAAATCATGTTTTCGAAGCGGGAGAGTTTGTACTCTTTCGGATAGCGCGTGGCAAAGACGATGTCGGTGATGTAATTTTCGATTTTTTCGTCCAAATAAACCTCGCGCACGAAAGCACGGGCGCGCAGGATGTCTTCGGGTTTCAGGATGGCGGTTGTCTGCGGAAACTCGTTGCGGATGTTTTGCCGCAGGATGAGTTTCTCTTCCTCTTTCTTGGGATACGAAATGACCACCTTCAGCATGAAACGGTCAACCTGCGCTTCGGGCAACGGGTAGGTTCCTTCCTGTTCTATCGGGTTTTGGGTCGCCATGACCAAAAACGGCTCTTCGAGTTTGAAGGTGTTCTGTCCGATGGTTACCTGACGCTCCTGCATGGCTTCGAGCAGGGCGCTCTGCACCTTTGCCGGTGAGCGGTTGATTTCGTCCGCCAGGATGAAGTTGGCGAAGATGGGACCTCTGCGTACCACGAAGTCTTCGTTTTTCTGTGAATAAATCATCGTTCCTATCAAGTCGGCGGGCAACAGGTCGGGCGTAAACTGAATACGGCTGAACTTGGCATCAATAATACGCGCCAACGAATTAATTGCCAGCGTCTTAGCCAATCCCGGAACGCCTTCCAGCAAGATATGCCCGTTGGAAAGAAGTCCAATAAGCAGACGTTCAACCATGTATTTCTGACCGACAATCACCTTGTCCATCTCCAAGCGAATGAGATCAATAAATTCGCTTTCTCTCTGAACTTTCTCGTTTAATTCTTTAATGTCTGTTTGTATCATAATGGCTTTTTAACGGTGGAAAGGGTGGTTTTAGTATGTAATGGGGTGTTTTAATTAAAAAAAAGAGACTGCCTTTTAAAACAGCCTCTTTACGTTTAAAACCTTTAATTTCGCGATTAGAATGCAGCCATAAGTGCTGCAACAACGGCTAATATCAAAATTATCCCAATACAGGAAATGATAAGACCGGCAATGGCAAGTCCTTTCGGAGCTTTAAAGACCCCAATTAAAGAGAAAATAAATCCCAATGCCCATAGAATCCAGTTCACCACGGGAAGCCAACAGAAAACTAAGCCGATTAAGGCTAATACAAAACCTGCCGTTCCTAAGCCATTTTTCTTTTTTGCCGGCGGCTGATTAATGATAATTGTTTGATTTGGAGCGCTTTGCTCATTGTTCGTAAATTCTGACATACGTTTAAAATTTTAAATTAATAATTATTAATATTTGTGGTGCAAATGTACGATTATTTTTTAAATAGTTGTATGCAATGTATCAATTTTATTTCCTTCCCGACAATTTCACCGCAATCACGCCGACAATGATTAACTGTAAAATATGATACATCATAATCGGCATCAGCAACAGTCCCGAAGATGCGATGTTTTGAAAGAGGACTTTCGCCATCGCCGAGCCGTGTACCAATGATTTTTTGGAACCGCAAAAGAGCGCTGTGATGCTGTCTTCGAGGGAGAAACGAAGCAGTTTGCAGATTAACTTCAGCGTCCAGTAAATCACCGTGAAAAGGAGCAACATCCCGAAGGCGACGCCGAAAATCGTCCATAAACTGTAATCCAAGAAGATGCCTTCGGCGAAAGATCTGGAGAACGCCGTATAGACAATCAGCACGATGACAGTTTTTTCAAAAAGCCGAAGATAGTTTTTATATTTTTCAGCAAAGTTCGACAGGATTCGATGAAGCAGAAATCCCACCGTCAACGGCAACACAATTTGCCACAGCAAACGCAACAGAATGTCGTTGAAACTCGCTATCCCGCCATGCGTTGCCTGCGTGAGGAAAAAGCGCATCCACAGCGGCGTCAACAGCACACCCAGAATACTGGAGAGCGAGGCGTTGAAGATGGCAGCGGGGATGTTGCCGCGTCCTATAGAGACCATCAACACCGACGACGAGACCGTCGAAGGAAGCGCCGCCACGTAGAAAATCCCGACCCACAAAAGGCTGCTTTTCGCTTCCGGAACAAAAAGCATCGCCGAAAAAATCAAGATGGGAAAGAGTACGAAGGTGGTCAACTGTATCAGGATGTGCAATTTCCAGTTTAAGACGCCGACGCGCATCTGCGCCGGATTGATGCGCAAGCCGTAGAAAAAGAAGATGCCGGCGATGCCAACGTCGGTGATGAGACCCAACGAAACGGGCGACGTCATGACGCCGAGCGCAGGATAAGCCCATGCTACCAACACCGCGCATATCAACGCTACAACAAAACCGTCAATTCCGATTTTTCTCATACGCGCCGTTCCCGTTTTTACCGATTCGATTGATACATGAATAGCGCTAACCGGAACAGCACATTGGCTCCGATGATGGCGTCATACTCGTCGGGAGCGGTCTCGCAGAGGTCGAAACCGATGATGGTTTTTCCCGACCGGCAGAGCGTTTCGATGAGGAACATCGCTTGGTCGAACGACAATCCGCCGGGGACGGGCGTTCCCGTTGCAGGACAGAGCGACGGCAATAAACCGTCAACGTCAAAACTAACATACACTTTATCAGGAAGTTCCGACACGATTTGTTCGCATTGTTGCTGCCACGTAAAGCCTTTAAAGATGTTTTCCTTTAAAACGACATCGGGAAACTGTTTGATAGATGGATGCGAGGCAGCGTATTCAACCTCGTGATGTCCGACATCACGAACAGCGACTTGAACGATTTTTGACACTGATTTACAACGACTTGCGTGATACATGATAGAAGCGTGAGAATAGTCAAACCCTTCGTAACCTTGTCGCAAGTCGGCATGCGCATCAATATGCAAAATGCCGAAATTGTGATGATAATCGCCCAATGCCTGAATGAAACCCAACGGAACGCTGTGTTCGCCACCGACAACGCCGACCAACTTTTTCTGCTCCAGCAACGCCGTCGTCTTACGGTAAACCAACTTGTTGAGGCTTTCGCACGCTTTATTCACCATCGCGAGTTCCGTCGCCATGTCCACCGTTTCGCCTTTTTCCTGCGCTTGGATGATTTTTTCGGCAATCACCCGCAAGTCCGCGCTATGTTCTTCCAACTCAGCGCTGTAAGGCGATGTTGCGATTTTCAATTTCCATGCGTCCGGAATTTTAAAATCGAACAAGTCCATCTGTCCCGACGCCGCAATGATGGCTTTCGGACCTAATGCCGTCCCAGCCCGGAACGACGTCGTAACGTCCCAAGGAACCGCAACCAACACAATATCAGCATCTTCCACACTGTATGGAAAAGCGAAAAAGTTGCCGTTCGGCACCGCTACAGCGGTAGGGTCAAAATTGTGAATATCAGAAACCATATTTGAAATATTTAGCCCATTTAACATAAGTGTCCGCAAAATTAATAATTTTCCGCAAAATATAAAAATTTCCGTATCTTTGCCCCCATTTTATAAATGTTAAATGTTTTAATAAAAATTATGACGAAAATATCTGTTAAAAAGGCTCTATTTGTTCTTACTGTTTTGATTATCAGTTTTGTAAATGTTTCGTATGCCGTGAATTTTGAAGAGCAAAAGATCTTCAAAGAAGGGAAAAAACATTTTAAAAAAGAGCGTTATCATTTGGCGTTGCCTCATTTTTTATCCTTACAGCAGGCGTATCCCGACAATTCTAACTGGAACTATTGCGTCGGAATGTGTTACTACTACACTTCCTCCATGTACGACAGTTGCATCTACTATTTGACACGCTCGACCGCGACAAAAAATGTAACACTGTACTACAAAAACACCGCTACATCCGATAAAGCGCCCGCAAAAGCCTACTATTATCTGGGAATCGCCTATTTCAGGAACAACATGCCCGAAACCGCTATCCGGCACTTTAAACATTATCAACGATTTTTAGACCTCGAAATCAAAGAACAACGCTTCGCCTACGACGACCTGAACTTGCAGATACAACGCTGTGAAGATGAAAAAGGGTACGCCGACCAACAACGAAGCCTCAAAACCGCCGGCAGAGATTCACTCCTCAACGAAATAGCCTTTTACAAAACGAACTACGAAGGCACCGCACAACTGTTAGAAACAAAAACCAACGAGATAATCCACCTGCTGCAAGAATTGAACACGTACAACAAATCAAGAAACATGCCTATCGGCACTCCGGTGGAAGCGATTCCCGAAAAGATAACATCGTTCACAGTGCAAGTTCTGACTTCGGAAAAAGATAGCCCCGTGAGCGATTTCAGCAACATCCCCAACCTGAAAAAATACCGCATGGCAGACGGACTGTACCACTACCTGTCGGGCGACTTCGCCACCCGCGAAGAAGCCGACACCCGCTGCAAAGAGATCCGAAACCTCGGCTACCCCGACGCATGGGTGCGACCGACGTTTGGTAATTGATAACCACTTTGCGTTAAAAAATAAAAATAATAGAGCCTCAAACTTTTTCTTAACCGAAAAAATATGTATCTTTGCAATCTATTTTTTTACGATTAAAAATAAAAACCTATGAAAATCAGTAGATTATTTGATATTTTAGAAAATTATCAAGAAAAATTTCCAAATCAGGAAGTTGCCTTAGCCGGAAAGCAGGGCAAAGAGTGGCAGAAATATTCGTTGCAAGAGTATATTGACGCCGTTACAGACCTCAGTTACGCGATGATAGAGTTGGGTATTGCGCCCGACGACAAAGTTGCTATCATCGCCAACAACCGCCCCGAATGGAACATGTTGGATATGGCTATCATGCAGATAGGCGCCGTTACCGTTCCTATCTATCCGACCATCACGGAGGCGGATTATTTATACATTTTAAACCACTGCGAGGCGAAAATGATCATCTTGGAAGGTGGCGAGGTGATGGAAAAGATAGAAAATATCTTGTCCAAACTTACCGTAACAAAGCACATTTACACTTTTATTGACCGCAAAAAATTCCCCTATTTCCAACAGTTGCTCGAACTCGGCAAAACGAAACCTCATGCGGAGGAGTTGGAAAAAAGGAAGTCGCAGGTGAAAACCTCCGACTGCGCTACCATTATATATACGTCGGGAACGACCGGCACGCCTAAGGGTGTCATGCTGTCGCACAGTAACATTGTAAATCAGATTCTTAGTTTAGAAAGAATACCGGCAAAATGGTCGAACATCGCTTTAAGTTTTCTGCCTCTGTGCCATGCGTATGAAAGAATGATGGTCTTTCTCTATCAATATCTTGGGATGTCGCTCTATTACGCTCAGAATCTGGGCACTATCGCCGAAAACCTCAAAGAGGTCAAGCCGACGATGATGACCACCGTGCCTCGCATGTTGGAAAAAATCTATGACAAAATCTATATTTCGAGCAACAATCTGCCGGCGTTGAAGAAAAACCTCTTCCGCTGGGCGGTCGCCTTGGCGTTGGTATATAAAATCCAAGACCACGACCGAACATGGTGGTACAATTTCAAACATAAGATAGCCGACATCCTGGTTTACAAGAAGATACGAAAAAACATCGGCGGCAATTTCGACATTATCGTTTCGGGCGGCGCCAGCATTCAGCCACGGTTGGCTTCGTTTTTCTCTGCCATCGGGATGCCCATCTATGAAGGATACGGACTAAGCGAAACCTCCCCCGTGCTGGCAGTAAGTTGCCGTGAGAAAAACGGACGCGAAGCCGGAACCGTAGGGTTCCCGTTGCTCGGAACAGAGGTGAAAATTGCCGAAAACGGCGAAGTATGCTGTCGCGGACACAACGTCATGATTGGCTATTATAAGGACGAAGAATTGACACGATCCGTCATAGACAGCGACGGATGGCTCCATACCGGCGACCTCGGACATATCAACGAAAAAGGTCAAATTATCCTCACCGGACGACTGAAAAGCCTCTTCAAAACGTCGTTCGGGAAGTATATCAATCCGCAACTCATCGAAGAGAAATTCTCGGAATCACCATTCATCGAAAACATCGTGGTGGTCGGCGAAGGTGAGAAATTCGCGGCGGCGCTCATCTCACCCGACTTTGCTTTCCTGACTACATGGTGCGCCAACCACGACATCATCTTCACAACACCCGAAGCCATTGTGAAAAATCCCGACGTCATCAAACGCTTTGCCAAAGAGGTCAACAGGTATAACGAGTTCTTCGCTGATACTGAACAGATTAAGAAATTCGACCTCATCCCCGACGAATGGTCGCAACTGACCGACATTCTCACGCCGACATTGAAAGTAAAACGAAATTTGGTGAAAGATATCTATAAGAAAAATATCCGGAAAATGTTCGGTAACGGTGGTGGCGTGGGACTCTCTTAAACCACTTCCGCCACCGTAAAACAACTTCCGCCGAAAAAAATCCTATCTTCCGGCAACGCGTTCTGTTGTGCCGCTCTCAATGTGGTTTCGACAGATGGGCAGTTTTTCGGCGTCTATGACTTCTTCGATGGGCGTTCTTACGACAATGCCCGGCAACTGCTCTCTTAAAAAATCTGAATATCAACGCATTGTATTAACATTTCTCTAACATCGCGCTCACCATCGCGCAGTACGAGCAAAATATCTTCGACCTCCAACAGCAATCCGACGAGAAGGAGAAAGAACTTTTATCTTCGTTATCAGGCGCTTATGAAGCGTTGCAATCGCAGATTAATCAGTGGGAACTGCAATACGTCTTCAAAAGCGCCGACGCCGGCAAGGTCTCCATGACCCAACCGTGGCAGAAGAACCAGCACATCACCGTCGGCGAAGCCTTCCTGAGCATCGTGTCGGAGGAGAGCGCCCAAACACCGACAAAATCATCACGGAGGATCTGCGGCTGATTGAGCGGTTTTTCAATCCGGTGAAGGCACTGATTAAGAAATAAATTTCCCCAACCTAAAAAAAAATTTTTTTTTTGTTTTTATTTTAAAAAAAAGTTGTACTTTTGCTAACAGTTTTTGTTGAATATAAATTTTAAAAATATTTAGTTATGAAGAAACTTTTTATGTTTGTTATTGTGTTGATACTCACGGGCTTTTACGCAGTGGGGCAAAGTTTTACCTACCATCCGGACGACAAGGAAGGAATGCGCATTTTTCTTCGTCAGCCGTCGGGTGTAACAGGAAAAATCAATGCCGAGTGTCTCGGATTGCAACTTAGCGACACGCTAAATTGGAATGGCAGCGACGCCTGGATTCCCAAAGCAACGGGATTTACATGGAAATTATACGAGGATAATTATTATCGTATAGCCAAAATCGAATGTGGCGACAAGGGTGTTGCCGGACAGTTGAACGGCGCAAAATGGACACACTTGGAGACGCTCCATTGCTACGACAACAAACTTACTGTCATTGACGTAAGCGCAAATGCCTACTTAAATCACCTCGCTTGCGATAACAACCCGTTGCAATCGATCAATGTAACCGGTGCAGGGGCTTTGTTGACGTTGTACTGTCAGAAGACTAATGTAACAACTTTAGATTTAACCACTAATGTGAAATTGGTGAGTTTGGACTGTTCAAAAAACGCCATAGCAGATTTGGACGTAAGCCAATGTCCCGGATTAACGATGCTCTATTGCAATGACAATCAAATAACGCTGCTCGACGTAAACAGCAATCCGAATCTGTCGAACGTTCGCTGTGAGAACAATCACCTGACAGATTTTAAGGCTTCCGAGATTCATAGCCTTGTCAACTTGAATATCAGCGACAATCCTCTTTTAACATCGTTGAACTGCAGCGGCAATAAATTGTCGGCATTAGACATCAGTGGGAATACGAATCTCGTATTCTTAAATTGCAGCAACAATAAAATTGGTGCGCTTGATGTCAGCGAAGCCGTTGATTTGGTTGAACTGGACTGTTCGTACAATTTGCTGATGGAGTTAGACGTTTCAAAACACGCCAAATTGACGACATTCTACTGTAATAATAACCAAATTTCCACGATTAACGTAAATAAAGCCGTTGATTTGATTGAACTCGATTGCTCTCATAACTGGCTATCAGGATTGGATGTTTCGAAAAACACCAAATTAACGACGCTCTATTGTGGTACGAACCAAATTCTGACCCTTGAAATAGGTAACGTCGTGAATTTGATTGACTTTGATTGTTCGGAAAATTCTCTTACGAGATTGGATGTTACAAAAAATACCAAACTGCAAACGTTGAATTTTGCCACAAATAATATTGAGACCATAGATCTTAAACAAAATATAGAACTTACAGAGTTGAATTGCTCCGATAATTTATTGGAAGAGTTGCGGAGTTCTATTGAAAATTGTCCCTTGGAATATTTGAATTGCTCAAAGAACCGTATGCTGTTTTCTCAATTAGTGTTAAACACCGATACTATTATGCAAACATTCATTTATAGTCCTCAAAAAATGTGTTTCGGCGGTGTGGTAGATTATAAAGAAAACATAGACCTGACTGCAGAATACATGATTGTCAATTCTATTACTAAATTTCACTGGCGCATATTCTGGAAAGAGGGTAAAAAAGATAAGGAGTTGTGGGTTGACTTATCAGGAGAAGATGGACTCTTTAAACCTATCCAACAAGATCTTACCGGAAAATATTTGCGTTGCAGGATGACTAATGCCTATTTTCCGACTTTTGCCAAAGACACCTTAGAATATGAAATAACACTGACGGGAACGCCGGAAAGGATAGAAGAGATGTCAACAACCGCCTACATCTATCCCAACCCGACTGACGGAAAAGTCGTTATTCAGAATGTGGGAGCCGACGTCGAAAAGATTCAATTATTCGACATGAGCGGCAAAATGGTCTTTGAGACCCGCCAAACCACATTCGACATCTTCCATTTGCCCACCGCGGTTTACTTCATCAATATTAAAACCAGCGAAGGTGTTATAACGAGGAAGATAACGAAAAAATAAAACTTATGATACCATTAAAGATTCAGAAAAGCATTAAACGGCTTTATCGCCTTGAACCTTTGTATTATATTGGGTATCAGTTTATCCGAAACGACAACATCATCGGCTAATGGCGTGGAGACGGTATAGTGTCTATGTCGCAGGAGGTGTCCGTGTTGAAAGTCGGTCGGGAATCCTGTTGGGATGCGTTGCAGCATATCTTCTTCGTCTAACTTCGGAAAGAAGGTTTTAAACGCGGGTGCATTGAAGATGCGCAGAAACGTGTCCGTGTTGTACAAAATCTCCTGGCGGATCTTCTTCAAGACAGCCGGTTGCGGACACCAGACGCCGCCGCTGACAAACGAGTTCTGAGGCTGGAGATGCAGGTAGTATCCGCCGAGTTCCGTTTTTTTGCCTCCCGATGCGAAGAAACATCCGAAGTGCGTCTTATACAGTTGTTTGTCTTTTGCGAAACGGACGTCGCGGTAAATCCGGAACAAGACCTGCGACGGCTCGGTAAATCCTTGCAATGCAGGGTCTATCTCGACAAGTTGTTGTCCGACGGCGTGAATGATCTTTTCTACTTCTTCTTTGGCTTGCAGATACAACGCCTTATGCTCGGTAAACCATTCACGATTGTTATTGCGCGATAGTTGCTCTAAAAAATTAAATACGGTGGAGGTGTTCATAATATTCTATTCCTTAGTATCTATGATGATCTTTGTTTTCTTCCACAGAAATGGCATACATTTCGTTTCTTTGTTGTTCGACTTCTGCTGTAATTTCCTCCAAACTTGGTACATTACGCGATTTTAAGCGAATTTTTTGTACTAAATCTATAAAATCATCGCTTTGACTTTTAACCTTTTTACTTTTGCAAATGGCTATTAGCTGCAATTTCTCCAATTCCTTAAGTAATGATATACTTTTGGGATTAAGCACTTCTACTCTAATGGTATTCATCATACATTATTTTTTTTATTTAATGCAATTTTTACGTCGTTATTATCCACTGCAAAGATACATTATTTTCAAATACCGAAAGTGTTAAAATATTTTTATTTTTTTTCACCCGTACAATCAAAAAAAATTTTACTTTTGCAAAAATTTTTAAAACAGAATAAAATGTACTGGACACTTGAACTTGCGTCGAAATTAGAGGATGCTCCGTGGCCTGCCACTCGTGAAGAATTGATTGATTTTGCTGTTCGCTCCGGCGCACCTCAAGGCGTGATGGAAAATCTGTTAGAGATGGAAGAGGACGAAGGTGAAATATATGAACGTATCGAAGATATTTGGCCCGATTATCCGACCAAAGACGATTTTTTCTTTCACGAAGATGAATATTAAGGGGGGACGAATGTCTTGCTTTGTTCTTCACAAATCCCTGCTTATACAGTTGTGAGAGATAAACAGCGATGCGATATTCGTAGTTTTACAGTTATGTTAAATTTCTTTACGGTTTCGCCATCGTCAAAATGTAATATATATAGTTCTACCCCCTCCTCATCCCATTTTTATAAGCCATTGATTGTCATTCCGAAAATGCACCCGATGTTTTAAAAGTGCGCAGATGACGCAATTTGCGTTATCTGCGCACTAAAATACTTTTGAGGCACGCTCAATGATATTATTCTGAATCGTTATTTTGTCGCCGCCTCTAATTTTTTCATGATGGAGAAGATGAACAGCGCCGACAGGATGCAGCAGATGATGAAGATGCCCCAGAGCATGTAAAGGTCTATTCTACCCCACATCAAACTGCCTACGAACAACAGTTTATTACCTATTGCCGTTGCTAACAGCCAGCCGCCTTGCATCAATCCTTGGAAGCGCGACGGAGCCACTTTCGAGACGAAAGACAAGCCCATCGGACTTAAAAACAGTTCCGCAATGGTAAGGATTAAGTAACTGCTCATCAGCCAGTAGGGCGATACGCGCATATCTTCGGTAGGAACTTTTCCGTCCAATAGATAGGGGGAGACAAGTTTTAAGGAGGCTATCAATACGATGACAAAGCCTAGAGATGCGATAATCATCCCGTAACCGATTTTTTTCGGGGTGGACGGTTCCTTTTGCTTATTGCTCAACCAACTGAACAGTCCCATGACCAACGGCGTAAGCGCTACGATGAAGAGGGGATTGAACGATTGGAATACTTCGGGACCGATGGGGTTGTTTGTGGCGGAATACGTCGTTGTGAAATAATAACATGCCGCTCCACATATAAGGAACGCAATAGAGCCGGATATCCGCTGTTTGACTCCTTTGCCATTGAGGGCAAGCACAGCGCCTGCAATCGTTGCGATGACGCAAAGGATGGATTCCAAGTTGAAAAACAGGAAAGTGAACGGTGATACTTTCGTTACTACATAGTCGCGTGCAAACAGGGTTAGGGTTAATCCGTTTTGGTGGAACGACATCCAGAAGAAAATGACCACAACAAAAACCAAACTCAATGCGCCCACTCTCGGTTTTTCCTCTTTGGTGGAGATGGAGAACATGTAGGTTACAAATCCCACAAACAGACCGATTGCCAAGCCTAATTTGTAATCTAAATCGCCGATGTTGGTGATCATGCCGATTACATGCACCAGCACGCTGGTAATTACCATTAAGCCGAAAGCAAGTACCAATCCCCAGGTTTTCTTGGAGGATTTAACATCTGCTGTTTTTTCTTTTACTTCCACGGCCTGTTTTTCTTTGTTGGGCAGCATTTTATTGAAAATGACATATACAATCAAGGAAAGGATCATGGCGCCGGCGGCAATGGCAAACGCCCAGTTGTAACCTCTTGAAAAGACGTCTATATAATTTTGGGCAAAAGCGGTTAAATCGGTTACGGGTTCTTTATTTATCATGACGCTATTCGCCAATTCTTGCAGTTGGGTTGTGTTTTCGGAGGTGATGCTTCCGTCTATCATCTGATGGCAGAGTGCGGGCAGCCCGCCATGATGTTCAAAGCCGTGTGTTTTCAGCCACCATCCGCGAATGCCTGTTGCGACGAATGGTGCAAAGAAAGCACCGATGTTAATGCCCATGTAAAAAATCATAAACGCCTTGTCGCGCAGCGCTTTGTATTTTTCATCATCGTACAGTTGGCCGACAACGGCTTGCAGGTTTCCTTTAAACAGACCGTTTCCGAGTGCAATGGTAAAGAGTCCTGCCAGAGCGAGCGACAAAGGCAAATTCGGAACGGCTATCAGAACATAGCCGGCGAACATGATAATCTGTCCGAGCAGAATGACTAATTTATACTTCTTCGTCCAGTCGGCAAGCATACCGCCAATCAGCGCCAGGGCATAGATGGCAAAGTAGAACCAACTGTAATAATCTCCGGCGGCTGCCGCTGAAAGTCCGTAGCGGGCTTGCAGAAACAGTACCAAAATAGCCATCATGGTGTAGAAACCAAAGCGCTCTCCCATGTTAGTGAAAAAGGCTACTAATAATCCTTTAGGGTGATTTTTCAACATAAAACTTTAGAATTTAATTTATACTTATTTAATATTAGGTTTTGCAATAAAAATTTAGGGGGCAAAGGTAATAATTATTTTTTAATTACCTTTTTCGTTGCCACGTTATTTTCGGTTTGGATTTTCACAAAATAGATGCCGGTGGGCAAATACGAAATATCCATTTCGATTTGCGATTGGTGCGTCCCGTCAGAGGCGACCGCAAGGGTCGCCCCTACGATACGTCCCAAAACATCGAATATTGCAACGTCGCATATCGCATATCGCATATCGCATATCGTCAACAATCCTGTCGTCGGATTGGGATATATCGCAATGCCATCCGCCGCATCCTGTTCGCCGATGGCTACGGTGGTTCCTTGTGCTTTTAACGTTACTGTTTTCGACACTGCGCCTAAGGAACTGAAGACGATTTTGGAGGTGTATATCTTGGCTGCTTCCGACATAAATGTAACAGAGAGTGTTCCGCCGGTTTCGGGGTTCCAGTCGGTTTCTTCGATGGTGAAGAGTTCGTGGTTGGTGCCGCTTTTTTCGTAGAGGATGGGATGTGTCAGATCTGTGCCGGAGACGGTGATGGTTTGCGGTTCGGAGGTTGTTCCAACGGGGATATTGGCAAAGGTCAGTTCGTTGGGCGTAACGTGGATTTCCGTATTTGCCATGGAGAAGTCAACGTAGAACGACATGGTTTCTCCGCCTGAGGCGCTGATGTTGGAGATGTAAATGCTTCCGGGTTGGTTATTGGATAAAAAACACGGTGGATCGGACGAGTTGTTAAACGCCGTACGTCCCGACTGTTCCGAGAAGAAAGCGTTTTTAATATCGCCGTCATCAGCCATATTGCTGGTTCCGCCTTTACGGTAGATATAGAGTTCGTCCGGCGGACCTTGGGCATTTCCGTTTTCCTTGGTATTGATACGGTATATAAGCAGTCCGCTGCCTGGCAAGTTCGAGTCCCAGTACACGTTTTTATCGCGATATTCCACCACAAAGAACTCTGTAGATGAGTTGGGCGAGGCTATTCGGTAGGCATAGTTGGTTTCCGACCATACGTTGTTGAGGGTGTAGGTTCCGGTTTCGGTGATGGTGGGGATGTTGTCAATCCAGCCGCCGTATTGGTATTTCATCCATGCGGTCATGGATTGCGGCGGGGAGGTGTTGCTTGCCATCAAGTCCCACTGTCCGACGGGCGTGCCGTTGTATTGGTATCTATACAGGTCGGGTGAACTTAGCGTATGGGACATTTCGTGCGACAATACGCTGGCGCTGGAGCCATCCAAATGCGTTTCTATCTGCATATTAAAATCCCAAACCTGTTTTCCGTTGATGGTTACGTATTCTGAGTATAACGCCCAGCGGTGGGGCCACAGCAATACTGCCCAATCGCCCGGAGCGCCTCTTACAATAAAACAGATGTTGTCAACGAAGCCGTCGTTGTTGAAGTCGAGGTCTAAGTCTGTTGGGATTTCATGTTTTACGGCTTCGACGGCGCGTGCGAGCAGTTGGTGTTCTCTCTCGGTGCGTTCGTCTCCGTTGTCGCCGCCTTGGTATCCGTCGGGGTTGTATGTGGAGTAGGGTTGGAAGTAGGAGCGGGGGTAGATATCCTGATATGAGATGATGAGGTCACCGGAAGTTACGGGGTAGAAAGTGGTGGGGATGAATGTTTTTTCATTGGAAACGGCTTTGAAATACGAATACATGGAAGGGTATCCTTCTTCTTCTTTGTTGTGCATGTCGTTGTAGATGGCGGCTTTTTCGGGTGGAAATTCGGTTTCGTCGGAAAAACGGATGTAGATCACGAGGTTTTGTATCGTTCCGTTGTTCCATCCGCCTCTTGGGGGTTGGTAACCGGGGTTTACCGGTTTTGGCGGTGTTTTTTTCAAAAAGTCTTCCCGAATCTGCATTCGTTTTTCCGGCGAAATAATCGTCCATGGCTGCAATCCTGTTGCGGCGGGGTCAACGCTTCCGGCGCGATAGCCGGTGGAGACTAATTCGTCATTTTCCAATGTGGCATAGACCACGATGCCTGTTTGCGGGTCGCGGATGAGGGTAAATCCGTTTTCGTCGTGTACCCAGTGGTAGTATTCGTCGCCGGTGGCGAAACAGGATACTACCGTTCCATCATCGGGCTGTGTTACCGTGATGGGGAATTTTTCTACATAACTTGCATTTGCGCAAAGGCAAAGGCATACCAAAAACAATCCTGCAAGGATTTGTTTTGCATTTTTTGTAAATGTTGTTGTCATAACTCTAAAACTTTTTATTTATTTATTTTTATTGTTTAATTACTTTCCGCACAACCACGTCGGTTTCGGTTTGGATTTTCACAAAATAGATGCCGGTGGGCAAATACGAAATATCCATTTCGATTTGTGATTGATGCGTCCCGTCAGGGGCGACCGCCAGGGCCGCCCCTACGGTACGACCCAAAACATCGAATATTACAACGTCGCATATCGTGCCTCCCCTTGCCCCCTCCAGAGGAGGGGAATTGCGCATATCGCATATCGTTAACAATCCCGTTGTCGGATTGGGATATATCGTAATGCCATCCGCAACGTCCTGTTCGTTGATGGCTACGGTGGCTCCCTGTGCTATTAATGATACTTCTTGCGAGGTTGCGCCGATAGACTTGAAGACGAGTCTTGCTGTGTTTATTTGGGTGGATGTCGGCGTATATCGTATGGAGAGTGTTCCGCCGGTGGCGGGGTTCCAGTCAATCTCTTCGATGGCGAAGAGATTACTGTTGTCGCCGGTTTTTGCATATAAGAGGTCATATTTCAAGTTCGTTCCGATAACGGTAAAGGTTTGCGGTTCGGAGGTTGTTCCGAGGGGAATATTGGCGAAGGTCAGTTTTTCGGGCGTAACTTGGATTTCCGTATTTACCATCGAGAAGTCAACGTTAAAGGTCATGGTTTCGCCTCGTGGTTCGGTGATGTTAATGGCGATGCCGCCGGGCGAGCCGTCGGACAAAAAGCACGAGGGATTGGAAACATTGTTAAACGCCGTGCGTCCTGACTCTAGCGAGAAATAGGCGCCGCTGAGGTTTCCGTCGTTAGCCATGTTGCTCTTTCCGCCCTGACGGTAGATATAGATTTCGTCGGGCGGACCGTCGGCGTTTCCATCGCACTTGGTATTGATACGATATATAATCAAGCCGCTGCCCGGCAATTTCGAATCCCAGTAAACGCTGTTATCGCGATATTCTATCACAAAAAACTCTGTGGACGAGTTGGGCGAAGCGATTTTGTAGGCATTATTGCTCTCTGTCCATACATTATGTAAGGTATAACTTCCGCTTTCGGTGATTGTGGGGATGTCGTCAATCCAACCGCCATATTTCCATTTCATATACGCCGTCATGGATTGGGGCGGGTTTTGGTCGTCCGACATCAAGTCCCAGATGCCGACAGGAGTGCCGTTATATTCGTATCTATACAGATCGGGAGAGCCTAATGTATGCGACATTTCGTGTGCTAAAACGCTGGTTCCTGCTCCGTCTAAATGTTTTTCGATGAGCAGATTGTAATCCCACGCTCTTACGCCGTTGATGTATATTTCTTCGGCAGCCATTAGGAAGAAGCGGTGGGGCCACAGCAACGACGACCATGCGCCGGCAGCGCCGCTCACGATAAAGCAGATGTTGTCCACCAGCCCGTCGTTGTTAAAATCGAGGTCTAAGTCTTCCGGTACTTCGTCGGCTACAAACTCAATGGCGCGTCTAAACGCTTGATGTCCTCTGAACCATGATTCCAGGTCGTCGGTGTAGCCGATAGGGTTAGAAGTGGCGTTGTAGGGTTGGTAGTAACCGCGTGGGTAGATGTCCTGGTATGAGGTAATGGCGTTTTCCGTGTTTATAGGGTAAAAAGTAGATGGAATAAACGTCCGGTCGAGCGAAGCCGCTTTATAGTAGGCATACATGGAGGTCTGTCCTGGTTCGTCTTTGTTGAAAAAACCGTCGTACTTAGCGGCTTTTTCCGGCGGAAACTCGTTCTCGTCGGAAAAGCGGATGTAAATCACCAAGTTGTTGATCGTTCCGTTGTTCCATCCGCCTCTTGGGGGTTGGTCGGGTTGTGGAGACGCACGGCCGTACGTCTCTACAACCGGTTTTTCGGGGGCGTTTTTGAAAAAGTCGGCGCGTAGTTGTTGCCGTTTTTCGACAGAGATGTTCAGCCATGGCGTCAATCCTATTGTCGCAGGGTCAACGCTGCCGGCGCGATAGCCGGTCGAGACCAACTCGTCGTTTTCCAATTTGGCATAGACCACAATGCCTGTTTGCAGGTCGCGGATGAGGGTAAATCCGTCTTCGTCGTGTACCCAGTGGTAAAATTCGTCGCCGGTGGCGAAACAGTGTACTTCCATGCCATCGGGCTGCGTTACCGTGATGGGATAATTTTTTTCGTAATAGGCGTAAGAAGAGAATCCATACGCCCAAGCAAATACGATGAAGAGAAAAAGTTTTTTCATGTTATTAATATTTTATAAATTTATATCGTTGTTAATGAATGTGTTATGATAAAAATATCTATATATACAAAGCATTGCAAATCTCTATCGCGCAATAACGAGTTTCCCTGACTTCCTCTCCGTAGCGCCTGTCGAGGTTTTTACCGTGAGTTGGTAGATGTAGTAACCGCCGGCTATGGGGGAGCCTCCGCCGGTATCGCCGTTCCATTGGATGGGGGGCGTGCGGTAGCCGGTGGCGTAGATGGATTGTTGAATTTCGCGTACCAAGCGTCCTGTCAGGTCGAAAATACGGATGTTGACCTCTAACGTCTCGTCGGAGGCGTTGTGTTCAAATACAAAGTTGGTGGATGTTTGGAACGGATTGGGGTAATTGTATAAATTGCGCATGACAAACCTGTTGGAGTTGACGACCACGAAAGTGATGCTGCTTTTTATCGAATTGTTGTACGAATCCCATGCCCGTACAGTGATGGTATGTTCGCCTTCCGACAGGTCGTAAAGTGGGAATGCGGCGCTACCTCTTTTGTAGTCGTTGGCGTCGGTTTGGTAGAAGTTGTTGAGGTTCATTTCGTTATTGACGTCGCCGTCTAAGATGGCGGTGATGTTATGTCCGATGCTGGAGCCGGTGGCGTTGATGCCGCTTTCGTCGTAGAGCAGGGCTAACAGAACGGGGTTTTCGTTGGTATATCCGCCGGAGACGAAATGGATGTCATTCATAAAGAGTTGTATCGTGGGCGGGATGGTGTCAATGGGGGCGTTGGGGTTGAGTCCGCCGACGACGAAGCGTGAAAATACGCCGTTGGCGTCTGTTTTCTTGGTTTCGTCGGAGGCGTAGAAGGAAACTTTGGAGAAGTCATAGTCATAGTCAATATCTTTCGGCACGAAGAAGTCGAAGGAGAACTTTCCATTTTCGACTTTAGCGGCGCCTTTGAAGATGATGCTTTTCCATATTTTGTAGGGAAAGATTGTATAAGGAGAGATTTGTCCCAGCGTTTTTGTGGTTATTTCCTTATCGAACACGGTTGGATAGACCATGCCGTTGAAGTCGCTTTTGAGGCTACCGTCTAAGTTGCGGATTTCTCCTTTGAAGGAGGCAATGGTCAGTGCGCTGATGGTATCAATGGTTGTAGTGGCATTCTTCCCGTTGATTTCCGTACATGCGATAGTGTATTTTGGAAAAGACAACGTCAGGGCAGGGTCGCCGAGTAAAATATATTTTTGAGCGTTATTGTCCATCGAATTTTTCTGTTTTGCTGCCATGGTTGCCTTTCCGATGCTTTTTGCCTTATGGTTATTGCTTTCCGACGGCAACATGGCTTGATACAGTGCATTCGCTAATTTGTTATTAGGACCATTATTTGTTTCTCTGGTAGAGCCAAGTACGCCGATAGCGCCTCCGTCGGGTCGCAGAAACATGTGTTCTCCGTGCGTGGTTACTTCGTAATCATCGAAAGGAGAATTGGTACACGTTTCGGTGATGACAAACGGTAGGCTATTGGGGTTTTTCCAATGGCTCACATCCGGAACATCCAAGAGTGCTTCGTGCGACCAGCGCGTTTTGCTTCCGTGTCCTACATAGTTTAAAATGAGTGTTCCCTGATTGACGCGGGTCGTTAAGGCTTTATTGACGTCGGGATAGCGCACGCCGCCCGGCGAGACCACGCGCTTGTAGGAATCGGCATATATTTTCTCCATCACGGCTTCGGAAAATAATGACATGATGACGCTCTCATGTTCTTCGCAACTTTCCGCATAAGCGTCCCGCATATATTCAGGATTATTGTCTCTATCATCAGGGTCATCGGCAAGGAGTGTGATGACGTTGCGCCATGCCCCCATTGTTTCGGGAGCGCCGCTGGTGTAATGCAGTCGTTTTTTTACAGCATTCTGCATTTCGGTGGCGTTGTTTACGGGAAATCGCCCTACGGCGATGTCGGGCAATCCGCTACATTGTCTCAAATTACTTCCTTCGTTGTCGTCCAATAATGTAAAAAAGTCGTCGCCAACAAGAACGTATTCATAATCTATGTTATCTGTTCCAGCAACTAACAACCTGCTACTCCATGCAGGGACAAAGGTGGATTGTTTGATGGTGTTTTTATAATCCCACGAGGCGTCGCCAATCAGCAGCAAGTATTCCGGCGGAGAGGTTTCGGCGGCGGTGAGATGTAGCATGCGCATAAAGTCGCGTATGGCGCCGACGTCTTGTCGTCCGGATGAAAACTCGTTATAGACCTGTTCGGTAGAGACCAACATCGTCTTCAGTCCGAGGTTGTTGCGATGTTCCTCTTCGATTTTCTTTGCTTCGTCGAAAAAGTCGGGGTGCGCCACGATAACGCTTTGTATGTTGCGTGCACCTTGCAGGTTTTGTTTCGCTATTTTTCCGATGAAGGTGGGTATTTCATAACTGTTGTCAAAGGCGATAAACTCCCGCAGTACATCGGTCTTGGCTTTGAACGACTGTCCGTTATTTTCGATAGCCATTTTGGTAACGTTATAAAAATCAGTTACATCCCATACCGTTGTTTGCGATGATGTGTTTTGCAGGTTGAATTTGGTAATTTTGTCGGGAGCGGCTGTTTTCGCGTCTCGGAAACTCATCTGTCCGCCGTTGTAGGTAAGGTTGCGCCGCGCCTGTATCTCAAAAAAGTCTAACCATCCCTCTACACCGTTTCCGCCGGTAAAGGATATTTTTAATGAGAAATTTCCTGCAGGGGCAGTGAAAGAGGCGTTGTCAACACTATAACGAATCGGTCTGTTGCTACTTCCCGTAACAGTTGTTTTTAATACTTCCGTCCCATTGACCGTGTAAGAGTATGTAGCGGACAATTTCTGATATGAGGTCAAAAGCCCTGAACGCAACAGAAACGGCTCTGCAGTGATGGCATTGGGAACGCTGACGCTGAAAGTGCGTTCTCTGTTGTATGAACTGAAATTCTCGCCCACCCAGTTTCTTCCGGCTTTCAGCACGTTGACCAAGTCTTGTTCGTGGAACATGTAGTAGTCGCCTTGTCCGGTGGTTGCGTTTTCGGTCAAGTTGTTGTTGTTCACTGTTTGGATGCGTTTTCCCTGTGCGCCGCCGACGGTGATGAAGTAGTAGTTGTAGTCGTCATAATAATTAAAGGTATGTTCGAAACGCTTGTTACTCAAATCGTAAGTCCACGAATGTGCTGATTCGCCATAAAAGAGGATGTAATCCGATTCGCCGAAAGCGCTATTATCGTCTCCGTAAACATAGATGGCTAACTCCTGGATTCCGGTATTGGGGATTTCGGTGTTCATATCGGGCAGTACGCCGCCCGTCATGCCATGCACTTTCAGGGTTTTTGGGTTCACGGAGGCGATCTCCATGCCCATGTTTTTCAAATCTTTGCCTGTAACTCTGAAGACGCCGGTTTTATCCACGCGTATCTTATAACTGTCGCCATCCGCAAAGGGCGATTGAGATGGAAATTCAAATGGCGGAGGGACTCCCCGCGAAGTAGGCGTGTCGTTAAAATCAACGGATATGTCGGCACAGTAGAGGCGTTCTATGTTGCCCGTTTCACTGTTTTTACGAAAAGGGAGGAGTGTAACGGAAAGATTGCTCCTGCGCCGTTCCGGAATGTTTTGAACGGTGTAAGAGAGCGTATCGGGAATAAGCGTCTTCTCTGCCTCCGTCAGCAGATATTCCAACGCCATCGGAATAAAAATGGCATTCGAGATGGTAACAGAACCTGTTTTCTCCGGCACATCTTCCGAAAAGAGATGATTGTAAAGCGGCAAAGATCCGAACTCCGTCTGATATGTCGCATCTGAAAAGTAGATATATTCCTTCCCTTCTTCAACGTATGGTTGGATTTTCCACTCCAAAGCAACATGCTTACGGATATTTTGTGCCTGAAGCGATAGAAAAACCAGCGTAATAACAACAAAAAAAAGTGTTTTTTTTCCCATAATGACAATAATTATGTACTGTTTTTTAACGAGTTTTCTCTGTTTTTATTGCTTTTTGTCCCACATCTCACATCTCAAAATCTCATATCTCACATCTCAAACTCTCACATCTCAAAAAAAAGTGTACCTTTGCACTTTCAATTTAGCAAAGTATAAACAGAAATTTATGTTAAACTAAAATAGATAAAACGATGAAAAAATGTACTTTATTTTTAATGGCAATGTGTGCTTGCGCTTCGCTATCTTTTGCGCAGGTGTTGAAAATCAATCAAATGGGAACGGACGATGCAATGGAAAGAATTTTTGTTAAGGAGATTCTGCCCGGCGAAGTGATAGAGATGGCTACCGAAGAAAATTTCATAGAGTTTGATTCGGATGTTATTAATATGTCGGAAATTGCGCAGACCGTAAATTTGATATTAGAAGTCGCCGACGGCTATACGGATGGCATTGACATCAGTGGCTGTTGGAAAGAATGTCTCTTCCCGTGGAATTTCAGGTTCGACCCCGTAGAACTACCCAGTCAAGGCGCTGAAGTGTTTAAGATAGACTATAACACCAACGGGATAGAAAACAGTCAGGCATTGGTTATCTGCACTTTCGTTGTAGAGGGTTATGACGATTTTGTCTTTTACGTTCGGTTTGGCGATGCGCAGGAGTCTGTTACAGAGCCGGTTATAACCAAAAACCAGGCGTATCCCAATCCGGCGACATCCGTTGTTACGATTGACTACGCGCTCAATAAAAGCAATGCGCAGATTTCTCTGTACAACATTCTGGGTGTGCGCGTGCATGAACAACCGTTAGACAGTCAAGAAGGAACAGCAACCATCAACATTTCGGATTTTGCTCCGGGAGTTTATTTTTACACCATAAAAGTTGATGGAAAAGCCGTTGAGACTAAAAAGTTGGTTATCAGTCGCTAAGACTTACTACCCGCCGCTCACAAACGGAAACGGCAACAGATTGTCAACGCCTTCCATCACAACTGTTTTTCCCGATTGTGCGTGGAAGATAAAGCGGATGGGCTTTTTCTGCCGATACTCGTATTCGGCTAACACCTGCCGACAGGCTCCGCACGGAAATGGTGGCGTTTTAAGTTGAGAATCGTCTGAAAACGCTGCGATGGCAATCGCCGCTATCTCCGCTTTGGGATGACTCGCCAAAGCGTAAAAGACGGCAACCCGTTCAGCGCACAGTCCGCTCGGATAAGCGGCATTCTCCTGATTATTGCCCGTAACGACCGTGTCGTCATCCAGCAAAACCGCTGCCCCCACATGAAATTTCGAATAGGGCGCATACGCATCTTTTGCCGATTGCTGCGCCCGCTCAACCAACAGACGGTCGGCATCGGGAAGTTCCGACAAGGCGGAGTATGCTTCGTAACAAATATTTATTTTTTTTTTCATCTTTACCTGTTTATCGTGTTCATTTATTATTATAATGGTATGTACGGGGCAAAGGTACTATATTTTTTCTAAAAAATTTTCATATTTGATGGTTTTTATGATGCACCAAACGTTTTTTTCCCTATCTTTGCAAAAAAAATCAAAAAGACGATGAAGAAACTCATTAGAATAGTATTTTTTCTCCCATTATCGGTGGTGTATGGCTTGCTGATAGTTATCCGGAACAAGTTGTTTGATGGAAAGATTTTGCGGGGAAAAAAGTTTCCGGTTCCCATTATCAGCGTGGGTAATCTTTCTATGGGCGGAACGGGGAAAACGCCTCAGGTAGAATATCTTATACGGTTGTTGAAAGAGCATAAGCGGGTAGCCGTTCTCAGTCGCGGCTACAAACGAAAAACGAGAGGATTTCTCGAAGCAACGCCCCAATCTACCCATTTGGACGTCGGCGACGAACCCATGCAATATGTAACAAAGTATCCCGACGTTACCGTCGCCGTCTGTGCAAAAAGAGCGAAAGGAATAGCCAAATTGCTCGCAAAACCGGAACCGCCCGAAGTAATTATATTAGACGACGCTTTCCAACATCGTTATGTAAAACCATCTTTGAATATTTTATTAACAGATTATTATAATCTTTATGTCGAAGACTTTATCTTGCCATCCGGGTCGTTGAGAGAATTTCGACGTGGAGCGAAACGCGCTGATATTGTTGTTGTTACAAAGACTAATCCCGTATTGCCTTCCGTTGAAAGAAAAATCATTCAAGAAAAATTACACCTTCAGCCTCATCAAAAACTCTACTTCTCGTACATTAACTATTTGCAACCGGTATCCATCTACGACCAGCAAAAGACTTTACCCGAACGTGTTACCACCATCTTTATGATTGCCGGTATCGCCAATCCTTATCCGTTTGAAAGACATTTACAAGGCTATTGTATTGACTTACGCCGTTTTATATTCTCTGACCATCACCGTTTTACGGAAAAAGAGGTTGCGAAAATTATCAAAAAGTTCAACCTACACCTGTCTAAAAACAAAGTTATCGTTACCACCGAAAAAGACGCACAACGCCTGAAAACCGAGCCGTTCTGTTCGCTGTTGAAAGATTATCCGGTTTACTATGTTCCCATTCAGGTAGCGTTCCATGAAGATGAAAAGTGTTCGTTTGATAGCGTTGCCCTAAATCACTTCTCTTTATAACTTTCAATGATAGAGTTCAGATTTTTCTCAATGGTGCTGGCGCCTTCTCCCAGCAGAAATCCTATCTGTTGCACCATGGAGAGGTTTTCGTCAATAGCCTGAGAGACGCGGCGGATGATCTGTTCGCGCTGCATCTGCGGCGAACTCATGTCCAAAAGCACCGCCCCGACAACTTTCGAGTGCTGCACAGGAAAGACCGACACGTCAAACGGATGGTCGTTGATGGTTATATCTTTGCCGGTGATGATTTCGTTGTTTTTCATCACCGCGCTGAACAGGTTGTAGAAGTTGGTGGGAACCAATGATTTCAGGTCGGCGCCCTGCAATCCGGGGATGACGTCGTTGATCATCCGGGCGTCTTCGCCGAGCAGGTCAACAAATATCTTATTTGACTGGATGATGTCGAATCCCGCATCCACAATGACCACGCCCACAGGGAGTTCCTGAATGGTGATACTAAATGTCTCACGAGCATTTTCGGCTTCCTGCATCTTTTGGAGTGCTAACTTTTCCGAGTTTTTCAACGCTTTTTCTGTTTCGGTGAGGCGTTTGTTCATATCTTCCAGCGATTCGATATAGACTTCCTGATTTTTCATGGCGAAGTGCGAACAGAGATCCGGACGCGACAGTCCTTGCGCCACCGCCTTGGCAAACTCCACGCAGGTGTCGAAACCGCAGGCGCCGCAGCCTTGATTGTCAATCTCAATATTTTCCCGCACTTGCTGTAAAACTTTCTGTATCTCCTCTTCCGGAGGCTCCGGCAAGCGTTGGTCGTCGTTGATGAAGGTGCAGGTCAAATCAATATTTTTACATTTTTCAATATTATTATTCCATTCTTCTTTATTGAACTCTTTTAACCGTTTGGCGACATAGTCCACGGTCAACGTATGCCGCAAAAACTTGTCGCCCTCCGACGACATTCCCGGTCCGGCGATGCAGCCATGACAGAAAAAGAGGTCGAAATGACGGTGGATGGCTTTCCCGTGTTGAAAAAAGTTTTGCACCGAAGCGATGACATTTTCCGCTCCGTCGGAAGTTACAATCTCACCTGTAAGCAGGCTGTTGCTGATCTCGCCCGCCGACAGCAAGCCGGTACGCAACGGGAACAACGCCCCCTTATAACCTAACGGCGCGTCAAACTCGCTGTAAGCCACAATATTCTCTTTGATGTTAAATTCATCGAACATATCGCGTAACTTTTTGAATGTCAGTACCTCATCGATTTTCCCATCACCGCCGAAACGGGTGATGTGGTGTTTTGCCGAAAGACAGGGCGCGATATATACTATTTTAACATCTTCGCCGTAGAAAAGATGCGCCACTTTTGCCGTCGCAATCATCGGCGGCACGATGGGCGCTAAGTTAGGAAGCATTTCGGGTGCATATTTTTCGATGTACGCCGACACCGACGGGCATTTGGTGGAAAAATAATAGAGTCCTTCAAATTTCGACAACAGTTTTTGATACTCTCTCGCCACCAAATCAGCGCCGAAAGAGACCTCCATGACGTAGTCAAAACCCAGAGAACGAATCATTTGCACAAAGAGCCGATAGTCGGTGATGTCGGGAAACTCTCCGCTGATGCTGGGGTCAACGATGGCGGCGACCTTATGCTCCGACGCCAACAGTTTTTTCACCGCCTCCATCGCGTTTTTAAACGATAAAGCCATTGTGGGACAGACTTTTAGACATTCTCCGCAACCGATACAGCGCGAACTGATGATAGACGGGTATTTGCTTTGAGGTTCAATGGTGATAGCCGTTACCGGACATTTCCGAACACAGGAGTAACATGCCACACATTTCTTTTCATTAAACTGTATTATTTCCATATATTATCTTATTTATTTTTTAACGATAAACACAACTCGTCCAACTGAGTTGCGGCAATAGTGGAAGGTGCGTCGAGCATGGTGTCGCGTCCGGCGTTGTTTTTCGGGAAAGCGATGAAGTCGCGGATGCTGTCCTGTCCGCCGAACATGGCGTTGAGGCGGTCGAAGCCGAGCGCGATGCCTCCGTGCGGCGGTGCGCCATACTCAAAGGCGTTCATCAGAAATCCGAACTGCTGCAACGCTTCTTCGGGCGAAAAGCCAAGTACGGCAAACATCTTTTGCTGCAACGACTTGTCGTGAATACGAATTGAGCCGCCGCCTATCTCTACTCCGTTGATAACCATGTCGTAAGCGTTGGCGCGGACGGCTTTCGGATTGCTCTCCAACAGTGCAACATCTTCCGGCTTTGGCGACGTAAACGGGTGGTGCATGGCGTAATAGCGTTGCGTCTCTTCGTCCCATTCCAACAGCGGAAAATCCACGACCCACAACGGGCTGTATGTGTTCGGATTACGAAGTCCTAACCGTTTTCCCATCTCAAGGCGCAGTTCGCCGAGCGCTTTGCGCGTTTTTACGGTCTCGCCGCACAGAATCAGCATCAAATCGCCCTTTTGGGCGTCTAATGTTTCTGCCCAGCGGCTCAAATCTTCCGGCGTGAAAAACTTATCCACCGACGATTTGATACCTTCTTCATTATAACGGGCATAAATCAACCCGCTCATGCCGATTTGTGGACGTTTCACAAAGTCGGTCAGTTCGTCTAATTGCTTACGGGTGTATTCGCCGCATCCTTTCGCCGTGATGCCGATGACGATTTCCGCATTGTCAAAAACGGAAAATCCTTTGTCTTTCACCATATCGGTCAGTTCGACGAAGGTCATCCCGAAACGAGCATCGGGCTTGTCGCTGCCATAATGGCGCATGGCGTCGGCAAAGGTCATGCGTTGCCATTTGCCCAACTCGATGCCTTTGACGGTTTTGAAAAGATGGTTCGTCATCGCCTCAAAGGTCTGTAAGACATCCTCTTGCGTTACAAACGACATCTCGCAGTCTATCTGCGTAAACTCCGGCTGCCGGTCGGCGCGCAGGTCTTCATCGCGGAAACATTTTACGATTTGAAAATAACGGTCAAAACCGGAGACCATCAGCAGTTGCTTGAGGGTCTGGGGCGATTGCGGAAGCGCGTAAAATTCGCCGGAGTTCATGCGCGAAGGGACAACGAAGTCGCGTGCGCCTTCGGGCGTGGACTTGACCAAAAAGGGCGTCTCAACCTCCAGAAAACCTTGACTGTCCAAATATTTCCGCACCTCTAACCCTACGCGGTGGCGCTGTATCAGATTGTTTTTCACCGGATTGCGCCGCAAGTCCAAATAGCGATATTTCATCCGCAGTTCGTCGCCGCCATCCGATTCGTCTTCGATGGTGAAGGGGGGCGTTTGAGCAGCGTTGACGACGTCCAACTGTTGAACGTCAATCTCGACCTCGCCGGTGGGAAGGTTCGGATTCTTCGACTCCCGCTCCCTGACCGTCCCCGTAACCGAAACGACAAACTCTCTGCCCAGATGGCGTGCCGTTTCAATATCGGTATCTTTATTTACGCCTTCTTCCAACATTAACTGTGTGATGCCGTAGCGGTCGCGCAGGTCAACCCAGATGAGTTTCCCCTTGTCGCGGGTGCGCTGTACCCATCCGCACAGCGTAACAGTCTTATTAACATCGGCGATGCGGAGTTCTCCGCAGGTGTGTGTTCGTAGCATGTATGATGTATTTTTGAAAAAACATTGCAAAGGTACGAAAAAAATTAAATTTCAATAAAAGATGTATCTTTGCAAAAGTTTATTCATAATCATTTTAAAAGATTCATCATGCGCTATTTCAACACATCCGGTCCTTGTAATAAGGCAGAACATTATATGATAGAAGCCGCTTCGCGCTTGCAGGGCGTGGAGCAATTGATTGATATGAAACAATATTTTGTCATTCACGCGGCGCGGCAAAGTGGCAAAACAACCTATCTGAAAGATTTGGCAGAGCGTTTGAACGCCGAAGGGAAGTACCATGCGCTCTATTGCTCGTTGGAGAGTTTGCAGAGTTTTTCGGATGTAAGGGAAGGGATTCCGGAGATTGTCAAGTTGTTACAAAAACTGATATTGTACTCCAATATTCCGAACAAGGAGAAATTTGCGGAAAATGCCGATTACACTTATCTCAGCGGCGTTTTAAACATGTCGCTTACTTTGTTTTGCATGAAAATAGACAAGCCGTTAGTCATTTTGTTCGACGAGGCGGATTGTCTTAAAGAGGATACCCTGATAACCTTTTTGCGCCAACTGCGGGAAGGCTATAACAGCAGAAGCGACATCCCCTTTGTACACTCCATAGCATTAGTGGGGATGAGAAATATCCGCGACTATAAAGCGCAGGTGCGTCCCGAAAGCCAATCCTTAGGTAGCGCCAGCCCTTTTAATATTGTTACAAAGACTTATACGCTTGAAAACTTCACCAAAGAAGAAATCACAGCGCTCTACCAACAACATACCGAAGAAACCGGACAACTGTTTGAGCAAGAAGCCATTGATTTTATTTATAAACAAACGCAAGGACAGCCATGGTTGGTCAATGCCGCTGCCCGTGAGGTAATTGTTGAAATGCTGCAATCGGATTATACCCAACCGGTTACGGCAAAATTGGCTGACGAGGCAATCCAAACCATCATCCTCAGGCGCGACACCCATATTGACAGTTTACTCGAGCGACTGAAAGAAGAACGGGTGCGTAAAATCATTGAACCGATGGTCATGGGAGGCGACCAGCCCATTGACCGCCTGTCCGACGATTATCAGTACGTATGCGATTTGGGATTGATAAAAAGCGAAGGAAGAGTCATGCCCTCCAACCCCATTTACGGAGAGGTTATTGCACGCCATTTATCGCTAAACTATCAAAATGATCTTGACCCGAGCAAATATCCTTACCGGATACCACGCTATTTGCGTAACGGACTCTTTGACATGGACTACCTGATGCAGGATTTCCAACAGTTCTGGCGGGAGAACAGCGCTATCTGGAAAAAGAAATACCAATATCAGGAAGCCGCTCCGCACCTGATTCTGATGGCTTTTCTGCAAAGAATCCTCAACGGCGGCGGATATATTATCCGCGAAATGGCTGCAGGCTCCGGACGCACCGACCTCTGCATCGTCTATGAAGGAAGAAAATACCCCATCGAACTCAAAATCAGACGAGGCGACAAAACTCTATCCGAAGGCATCGAACAAACCATGCAGTACATGGACACCCTGGGCGCTACCGAAGGCTGGCTCGCCATCTTCGACCAACGACACAATATCGCATGGAACGACAAAATCTATATGCACAAAGAGACAGCAAAAGGAAAAACAATAACGGTGGTGGGATTGTAGCATCAGTCTTTGGCACGATATTTGCTATTATCAGTCATTAGAATTTAAAGGTTTAAAAATTTAAAGATTAAAAAAGATTTAAAAAATTAAAAATTTTGTTTGGATATTAAAAAAAAGTGTACCTTTGCAGTTCGATACACATCGGTGTATCACAAAAAAAATAACGAATTATAGATTTAATAATAAAAAGTTTAATTAAAAATTTCAAGAACATGAAGAAATTAGGAATTTATTTTATGATGTTAGCCACTATGATGGCTGTAACTTTTGTGGGTTGTAAGGATGATGACGACAAAGAAGGTCTGAAAATTACTATGCCCAGTTCAATTACCTACGACCTGGACAATCCGGGTAGTTTAACCTTTGATGTAGCGGTTACCACTGATGATGAGGATTTAACCGAAGTTGTGGTTTATGTTCAACTGGCAGGAAGCGGTGAATATAATAAGGAAACCATAACGACCTTTACTTCTAAAACATCATGGACAAGAACTTATACCGCTGCTGATTTCCCCGATCCGGAAGTGATAAAACTCGGTAAAGACTTAGCATTGACGTTCTGTATCGACGCTTACACAAAAAACACTACCCTATCTAAAAGCGCAACGATTGAGGTCGTTGGAGGTGTACCGCCAATAGTGGTTACTCCCTTGGTAGATGGCGCAGATTTTACATTAATTTACAAAGGATCAAGCCAAGGAGATGGACTAAACATCAACACTACTGTTGGACTAAAATACAGTACCAATGGAACACAAGGTGTTGACGGCACATTCGAGGTTGCTACGACCGGATCTCTATTTGTAGAGCTTTCAGCCACAGAAGCAGCCGCAATTGAAACAAAAGAAGACTTGGCTGATTTCTATACTGCCAATGTTGCAAAAGGAGTAGCATCCTTTAAACAAGTACCTGCAAAAGATATTAACAAATGGTTTATTTCCAAAGTCGGAAATGATTGTTTTTTGATTAGAATGAATGAATTGGTATTCTCCCCTGGTGATAATCAGGCTACATTTTCTTACAAATATTAATATTTTGAAATTCTAAAATAGATTAAAAGCTGCTTTCGGGCAGCTTTTTTTGTGCTGTGTTAAGCACGCAGATGTGTTATTGAGCGCAGCCAAAATACGCAGATGGGTGTATGACAAATTTTGCGGTTTTGCAACATGTTCGCGTAATGACCTCGAAGAGGTTACATGTTTATAGCATAAAGATATTCATATTTGCGTTCGACTCCGGCGGAGTCGTATGTTAATCGGAATATCATTTTTCTATAAACATTTGAATCCTTTGGATTCACGTCGCTACATGCCGCCCGCCATGCCATGCGCCGCTTGCGACAATTTGAAATGCATAAGCACGCAGATGACGCAGATGGTTGTATGACGAATTTCGCGGTTTTGCAACATGTTCGCGTAATGACCTCGAAGAGGTTACATGTTTATAGCATAAAGATATTCATATTTGCGTTCGACTCCGACGGAGTCGTATGTTAATCGGAATATCATTTTTCTATAAACATTTGAATCCTTTGGATTCACGTCGCTACATGCCGTCCGCCATGCCATGCGCCGCTTGCGACAATTTGAAATGTATATGGAAAAATCTTCGTGTCTTTCTGTCTTCGTGCCTTCGTGTTGAACATAAGCACGAAAGTGCGTGCTAAATCGAATATATTTTGTACTTTTGCATTTGGTTTATAAATGATTTTTTGAAATTCTAAAATAGGGCAAAAGCTGCTTTCGGGCGGCTTTTTTTGTGCTGTGTTAAGCACACAGATGAGGCAGATGAGGCACTTCGACTTCGCTCAGTGTAAAATTTTCGCAGATGATAACCACAAAGAGCACAAAGGACACACAAAGGACAACGCCGTCATTAATTATTCAAAAATACATGAATGGCTACCGGTTGCAGAGAAGAATATAAAATCGCCTTCAATCCGGTAAATAAGCACCCAATCCGGCTCAATGTGCAAGTCCCTAAACCCCGACCATTTTCCTTTTAGTGAATGGTCTTTAAACATACTAATTCGCTAACAGGTCGTTCATAAATTCGTCCACGTCATAAAAAACCTGCACATTGCCGTTTTTTATATCATTCATGGTTTCTTCCATTGCCGCTATGGTCGCCATCGTTGGGCGTTCCTCTTTGGGAAGACGACCGCCGAACCTGCTACCCATAACGTTCATACCTGCAATTCCGGGCATCACTGCTGTTAAAACACCGTCCATAACTCTGTTTTTAAAATTTGTGGCAAAGGTACGACTTTTTCCATTATGTTATCTGCGTTTTTTATTATCTGCGAGAAAAAATGAAGAAAACTCCCAAAACTGCTTTCGGGCGGCTTTTTTTGTGCTGTGGATTAACCACAAAGAGCACAAAGGACACACAAAGGACAACGCTGTCATTAGCGCTTTGTGTTCTTTGTGAAAACCCTTTGTGAACCTTTGTGGTAAAGAATTTTGACTTTTAATCGGAATATCATTTTTCTATAAACATTTGAATCCTTTGGATTCCCGTCGCTACATACCGTCCACTATGCCATGCGCCGCTTGCGACAATTTGAAATGTATAGGGAGCAATCTTCGTGTCTTTCTGTCTTCGTGCTTTCGTGTTGAACATAAGCACGAAAGGCAATTCCGCTCTATTCTCGTGTCTTTCATGCTGCAAAAATACGATAAAATCTTCGGTACCATAATATTTCTAATTTGTTGATTATGAGGCAAAGGCACGAAAAATATCAATGCGAAACCATTATAAATAATTGATAATCAAATAATTATATCAACAACTGATTGTTAATAACTTAAAGAAAATGTACGAAAATATAAAGGGTTTTTAATGCGTTTGCCCTGGGCAATACGCAATACCCAGGTATTATCATTTTTTTTATTATCTTTGCAAACTAAAAAAATTATCTATCATGAATGTGTCCATTGAGTCGTTGTTGTTGTTGCTGTCGGTGTTGTTTCTCGTGAGTTTATCCGTATCGCGGGTCGGTTCGCGTTTTGGCATTCCGGCGTTGTTGCTTTTTTTGGGCGTCGGCATGATATTTGGGGCAGGAAGCATATACGGCTATGGGATTCAGTTTGAGAATTACGCTATTGCGCAGGCAATAGGGACGCTAGCGTTGTGTGTGATTCTGTTTTCCGGCGGCTTGGACACCAAATATAATGACATCAAACCGGTATTTGTGCAAGGTACTATCTTGGCAACTTTGGGCGTACTGCTGACGGCGTTGATCACCGGACTTTTTATCTATTATGTCGTCAATCCATTGTTTTCGAACATGAAAATAAGTTTTCTGGGAGCGCTTTTGCTGGCGTCGGTGATGTCGTCAACAGATTCGGCTTCGGTGTTTTCCATACTGCGCGGCAAGGGAGTGAACCTGAAAAATAACCTGAAACCGCTCTTGGAGTTTGAAAGTGGCAGCAACGACCCCATGGCTTATATGCTGACCGTTGTTCTGATACAACTGCTCGATCCGGGAGTCAGCGACCCGAACTACGGCGGAGCGGTATTGTCGTTTTTTCTACAGTTTGGCATTGGCGGAATAGCTGGGTTTGTCCTTGGGAAATTCGCCGTCCGCACTTTTAATAAAATAAAACTACCCAACGACTCACTCTATCCCGTGCTGCTGTTTGCCTGCGGGATCTTCACTTTCGCCATTACCTATTTTATCAAAGGGAACGGTTATTTGGCTATCTATATCGCCGGCGTGGTGATAGGAAACGCCAAATTTGCGCATAAAAAGTCGTCGTTGCAGTTTTTTGACGGATTGGCGTGGCTGTCGCAGTTGGTGATGTTCCTCACCTTGGGCTTGCTCATCAATCTGCGAGACTTGTTGCCCGTGGCGCTCGGCAGTTTGGTGATTGGCGTCTTCATGATTCTGGGTGCACGCCCGCTGTCGGTATTCATCTCGCTGTTGCCTTTTCGGAAAATGGGACGAAAAGACAAATTCTACGTCTCGTGGGTGGGATTGAGAGGCGCCGTGCCCATTATCTTCGCCACCTTGCCGCTTGCCGCCGGATTGCCATATTCGCACTTGATTTTCAACATCGTCTTCTTCATCACCCTGATGTCGTTATTGGTGCAGGGAACAACCGTCGTGCCGGTAGCCAAGTTGCTGAGACTGTCGAAACAAGATACCTGGCGCAAACGACTTCGCGACTTCAACATAGAAAACATCGGCGACCTAAAATCAACCATCACCGAAATAACCTTAGACGAAAGTATCCTCAAAAAAGGTAACCGACTGATGGACATCCCATTGCCGGAACACACCTTGGTTACCACCGTCAAACGCGGCGAAGACTATTTTATCCCCAAAGGCGATACCATCCTGCAACCCGACGACGCCCTGCTGATCATCACCAACAACGAAGAAGCCCTCGCCGAAACTTACCAAAACCTCGGCATTGATTATAGGGTTTGGAAAAAGGAGTGATTAATGTTTCAACTTGCAAAATATTTTTGTACCTTTTCCGTTAGTTATAACTAACACATTTTAAAAATTATGCAAACTCTAATTGACATTTCAGACAGGCTATTGAAATCTACAACTGACACTTTTACGAGATATTTATACCATAATATCGCGTGGGACGAAGCCCTTATCGGTATTCGTGGAGCAAAAGGGACGGGTAAAACCACGATGCTTTTGCAGTACATAAAAAAGAATTTTCCCGAAAAACAAAAAGCATTATACGCTTCGTTAGATAATATCTGGTTTTCCAAAAATTCGCTCTGGGATTTAGCCCAACAGTTTGATGCTTACGGCGGTACGCATTTGTTTCTCGATGAGGTACATAAATATCCCTCGTGGGCAAGGGAAATAAAAAACATTTACGACAGTTTCCCCGATTTGAAAGTCGTTTTTACCGGTTCGTCAATGCTCGAAATTTATAAACAGAGTGTCGATTTGTCCCGCAGGGTGGTATCATACGAACTCAAAGGACTTTCGTTTCGTGAATTTTTGGAGTATGAATATGGTCATAAATTCGACAAATTGGCTTTGGAAGATATTTTGAAAAATCATCGCGAAATTGCAAACAGCATTATTTTTGAACTCAAAATTTTGCCTGCGTTCAAAAAATATCTTCAAAACGGATATTATCCTTTCTACAAAAAAACAAAAATAAATTATTATTATGCTGTTCAGCAGGCGATTAACAAAACATTAGAGGAAGATTTACCTGCCATAGAGCCAATAGAATACGCCACTGTCTTAAAATTAAAAAAAATGCTTGCCATCATTGCCGAAAAACTGCCCTATCAGCCAAATACAGTGGAACTCGGCGCGAGCATGGAAACTGCCCGCCAATTAGTAGTGAAGTACCTTTATTTGCTCGACAAAGCGGGAATTTTAATGTGTATTTCGGACGAAAAAGAGAAAATAAACGCATTGTCGAAACCACAAAAAGTCTATCTGGAAAACACGAACATAGTATTCTCGCTTGCCCGAAACAATGCGAACCAGGGCAATTTGCGCGAAACATTTTTTGCCAATCAAATGCGTGAAAACCACGAAGTTATCATTGCAAAAAGCGGCGATTTCATTGTTGACAGCCAATATACTTTTGAGGTTGGCGGCAGAAATAAAACAGGCGAACAGATTAAAAATACCGCGAATGCCTTTGTTGTTGCCGATGACGTTGAAAGCGGTTTTCAGAATAAAATTCCGCTTTGGATGTTTGGAATGTTGTATTGAAAACTAACCCAACAACGAAGAAGCCCTCTCCGAAACTTACCAAAACCTCGGCATTGATTACAGGGTTTGGAAAAAAGAATGAGGTTGTTATTACCTCGCTTCGATATATTTTACCTCAAAGTAATCACCATCGTCGGAAGAGCGTTTCGAGCGTTTTTGTTTCTTGTTAAAGCCTTGTAAAATTTTAGATTTTTTTACAGGGTTGTCATCTGCTTTTCAGACATCTCCAAGTAAATTTTTGGAACATTTTGGCGGAAATCCCAGCGCTATCAACTTCTTCCCAATATCCGGCGCAATCCGCTCCCCGTGTATAGTAAACGAGGAATATTCCCTGCGGATAGGATAGTGATTGCGGAAATGTTCAAACCGTGTCGGTTGGCTGCGCAGTTTGGCGTCGTCAACGGCGATGTTGTAACTTGTTAATAAACAGTAGAAAAGCAGCATTTTTCCTGTGTAGTTATTGGAAAATATATCGGGAGATTCGGGAGGGGGAATAGAGGAAACTGTCCAATCTTTGAGCGGGAAGTCGAAAAATGTTCCGATGGTTTTCACGACATGTTGGGTAGCGTTGGCTTTTCCATCTGCCGAGTAGCCGGCGATGTGGGGCGTTGATAGGAAACAGCGATCTATCAATGACTTTTCCACAGTCGGTTCGTTTTCAAAGACATCCAAGATGCAACCCGATATGATTTTCTGTTCTAACGCTGTTGTAAGTGCGTTGGTATCAACCACTTCGCCACGACTTGTGTTGATGATCAAAGGTTTTTTCCGCAGTTGGGTGAAAAAGAAATCATCGGCAAAGTGAAAGGTGGCGTTGAGACCTCCCTCTTGCAACGGGACGTGGAAGGTGATGATGTCGGCGTTTTCCATGATGTTCTCCAAACTTGTAAAGCCTTCACTTCCTTCGACTAAGGCGCGCGGCGGGTCGTACAGCAACTTGTTCATTCCCAGAATATCCGCCAGCATGGCGACCTTTTTCCCCACATGTCCGACGCCGATGATGCCGATGGTTTTAGATGTCAAATCCACATTTTTCTCTAACGCCCAATAAGCGAGCGCGGACGCCATATACTGCATCACGGAACTGCTGTTGCATCCGGCGGCGTTGCTCCATTGGATGTTGTTTTGTCGGCAATATTCTGTGTCAATATGGTCGAATCCGATGGTTGCGGTGGCGATGTAGCGGACGGCGGAGTTTTCCAACAGTTTCCGGTTGCATTTTGTGCGGGTGCGGATGATGAGGGCGTCGGCATCATAGACGTCGGTGGCGGATATTCTATTTCCTTCCATGTAAACAACGTTGGCATAAGGTTCAAAAACGCCCCGTATAAACGGAATATCGCGGTCAATGACTATTTTCACTCTCTGTTTCAACTCGAAGTCATCCTCTTCATCCCATTGATACTGTTTTCGTTGCGGTCCTTTTTTTCTGAAGACCAAAGCCAGCGCCACGCCGGTTATCAATCCGCCGCCGTGCGCTTCGTAAGAGACGTTGGCGGCGGCAAATTCGGGAACAAAGCCCCAAACCATCCCGCCATACAGAAATACGGTGAGCAGGCTGATGGCAATCAACTCCCGACTTCGGCGAATAAGTCCGCTGACAAACAGAAACGCAAACAGCGCATAACAAACGCCGCTGGCGCCAATATGCCACGAGGGACGCCCCGTAAGCCATGTGAGCAACCCGCTGAACAGCCAAATCAATCCAAAAATCCGAAAAGAGATGCCGCGGTAAAAGTAAAACAGCGCACTTCCAAGAACAAGAAATGGCATGGTGTTGGCGATGAGATGTGAAAAACCGCTATGGACAAACGGGGAAGTGATGATGCCGATAAGCCCGTGAACAGTGCGCGGATATATTCCAAATGGACGTAAATAGTCGGAAAAATCAAGGTTGGCTAACCCCATAAGCCAGAAGCCGCACAGGAGAATAAGCGGGAAAAGCGCCGCGTTAAATATTTTTTTCATCGGCGTCTCTTTTTAGGGCGGTTCTTAGATTTCTGTTGCGATACAGCAGAAGGATGACGGTGCATATCAACAACGAAATACCCAGAAATGTAGCAAGTCTCTTGAGCGCATTTTTAGGTTCTTTCAATGAGGGAGACGTATTTGCAGGGACGAGGTTGTTGCCGCCGCCGTCAACGCTTACAATCGAATCGTGCACGGTGATGTAACGTTCCATAAAATCAATGGCTTGCTTGGTGTTATGTAAAGCCATGCTCGACAGCGCCATTCCTTTCAGGGCGGCTTCGATGGCTGCGCCTGCTCCCACTTTGACGGCTATGTCATATCCTTGCTCGAAGTATGCCATTGCTGCTTCATGGTCGTTTTTATATTGCAAACATCTGCCGATTGAGCAATAAGTTGCTGCAATATTATCGGGAATATTCAGCGATTCGTCAATTTTCAAACTTCTAAAATAGTAATCACTGGCTAAATTATAAGCGCCTTTTGCAACCAAAATATTGCCTTTTGACCTGTAACTATATGATAATCCGAGAGAATCTTCAGATTCTTCGCGAATCATAATGGCTTCATCTATACAAGTAATGGCGTCATTAAAACGTCCTAATGCTTGCCAATTATCGCTCAAATTGGTCAGTAACGCCGCTTTTTTCAATCTCCAATTACTTTTTTCAGCATATTTAAGCCCTTCTTGAAGTACTATAATGGACGAGTCGTGTATCCCCAGGGCATATAATGCCGCACCAAGATTGATAGAGGCAGAAATGAAACGGGATGTATCATCAACAAAGTACGGACGTGCTTCGGAATAGTACTTAACAGATTTTCCATACAAGGATTGGCGGTAGTAAACATTACCCAACTCACCTAAAACAAACGAGTATAGTCTGCTGCTTGTATCAATATATGGCGATTGTAATATTTGTTGACATTCGTCAATGGATTCGCTGTAAAGTCCTTGTAGAGAATAACTTATACCTAAATAGTAACGACACCATAACATCTCCATTTCATCTTCGCAAAAACGATACCACGCCATCGCTTCCTGAGCATAAATGGCGGCACTGTCATATTTGCCCATCATCAAAAATGTTCCGGCTATATTTTGTGAAATCGCTGCTAACATAAGCGTGTCATGGGTTTGTTGGGCTATCTGCAATCCTTGTTTCCCTATGGGAATAGCCTCATTAATATTTATTTTTCTAACACTCTTCATGGAATCATTGAGTTTGCTTGCCGATATATGCGGCGATTGGGCATGTACAAAAACAGCGAAACCGAACAGTATCAGTAACAATACATGGCGAAGTTTATAACAGCAGAGATTAGTTTTTTCAGTTGGCAGATACATATAAGTAAGGGTTTAGTTTGTTGTATAAATCGTTGTAAATCAGCGGGATTTTGCGGATATCGTCCACCGACACAAAACGCCCGTTCTTGTCTTTATATTCAAAAATCGCTTTCACGATATAATATTCGAAATAGGGATGGCGGGTAAAATCTTTGAAAGAACTTTTGTTCAAATCCAACTTGGCGATTTTGCCATTGTCAATAACGAAGTGAGGAGCAATGACCGACAACCGTTCTTCGTTGATGCTGTTGATCTCCAACAACTGCTCTACGGAGTGGAAACCGCCGAGTTTTTGCCGGTATTCGACGATGCGTTGGGCTAAGTAGGCTCCGACGCGGTCAATCTGTTTTAAGGAGGTCGTGTCGGCTGTATTCAGTTCAACTACAACGGGTTCCCGCGAGGCTACTGTTGCGTTATCGGCGACAGGTGATGTTTCCCCGTCAGGAAGCGTAATCCACGCTTCGAGGTGCGCATACATCTCGTCGGAAACCACGAATATCTTTTGAAAATCCTGTTTGCTCTTAAAGACAGCGCCCTTTTCGCGATACTTCACAATGCCTTCCGCCTGTTTTTCCGAAAAGCCGAGTTTTACAAAGTCGTCTTTGCTGACGTCGTTGGGATTAAAAAGGAATGGGGCGGGAAGTTTCTTTTCCGATTTTTGGTACTTTTCGTAAGATTTCGTGTTAGATGTCTGATAATCACTGTAATTTCCGTACTGTCGGCGTGCCGCACGCACGGAATCGTTGTAAGCGGCGGCAATCTCCTGTTGTTCCTGAAAAGCCCTTACCTCCTCTTCCCATCGCGAAAAAACCTCTTCGTCGGCAACTGCGGGCGCACTTTCCCGTATGAAGAAATTGACGGACACAATCACCGCTATCAAGGATAATAACACCATGATTCCGTACTGCTCGCGGCGCGTAAACGAAAAAAACGTTCTGAAACTGCTCATTTTGCACAATATCTAAGTAGTTTGGCAAAGGTAGTGTTTTTTTTTAATATTTGTATGTGATTAAAAAATTTTAATCGTTAATTCCAATTAAAAAAATTGTATCTTTGCGCCCACTTATATAGCATAATTTTTTTGCAAAAATGACTGTTTTTTTTCAGCACAGAGGCGCAAAGTTCACAGAGTTTCACAGACAAAGTCTTGTGTCTAATAGTTTTGTGTCTAACAATCTCAAATCGCAAATAAATTTGCTTTTCTCGAAAAAAACGTTAAACACACACACACACACACACACACACACACACACACACACACACACACACACCATCAATCACCCACCCGCCCACTCAATTAGATAAAAATGCAAAAGTAGTAAATTTTTCGATACGCGATGCCCATCCCGTCATTGCGAGCGTAGCGAAGAATTGTCTGAACCATGATTTACTTGATTTAAGGATTAGCAGGATTAAAAACTCTGTGCCACTCTGTGTCTTCTCAGTGGCTCTCTGTGTAACAAAAAATGAAAATTACACAGAAGTACACAGAGAACGTCTTGTGTCTCAAAGTCTTGTGTCTCACATCTCACATCTCACGTCTCACATCCCACATCTCACATCTCACATCTCACATCTCACATCTCACATCTCACATCTCACATCCCACATCTCACATCTCACGTCTCATTTCATAAACACAAATATTAATTTAAAGTAAAAAAAGATGAAGAAAAGTAGTAATTTTTATGTAACTATCGCTATTGCAGCGATATTGGCAGGTGTAACGGTTATGGGCTGCAAAAGCAGTCAGTCGAGTGTGGCGACAAAGTCGGGTAGCGCTCAAAGTCAAACGGAGAATCCCTTTGGAGACACTTTCGACGTGCCGTGTTCTGTCTATGACACCGATGAGTATTTTGCCGCTACCGGCATTGCCTCAGGACCATCCACCCAGAAGGGTACCATTCAGCAAACGGCATTAACCAATGCACAGAACATGGTACGCCAAAAGATGCAACATGCCTACGAAGGCTTTATTGACAACTACTTCGAGTCCATCGGCGCCAATAAAGGCACCGACATCGAAACGCAGACCCGCGGCGTGGGACGACAAACCATTATGGCTGTCGTAAACAACACGTCTCACTCTTGTTTGCGCTTTTCGGGAGTAGATGCGAGAGGCAATGTGGAGTGTTACATCGCCATTCAGATCAGCAAACAGAAGTTGGCGGAAGCAATTACCGACAACCTGTCCAAGAATCAAAAAGAAGAGATTCGGGACCACGCAGAAAAAATGCGGGCTGAGTTGCAGGAAGTGTTGAAAGAATCAAGAGGACAATAATGTAAAGTTGGAAAAAGCGATGAAAGCGAATTTATACATTATTCTAATGGTACTGCTCTTGCCCCGTATGATGCAAGGGCAGTGCACTCCCTGCATTTCCTCACAGGAACGCCCCGATTGGGTGAATGGCTATAACTGCGACCTGGATAACTCAACTATTCGTAATTTTCAGGCATCCGCTTCGACAGAAGATGACGCCCGAAACAAAGCGTTGAATTTAGTAATCACCGGATCAGACTTAGGAACCGGCGGACGATACAAAATCGACCCAAACAACAGTGGTCTTATTACGGTTGTCAGCGGCAATAATGAATTGACTGTAAAAGCGCGTGTCAGAGATGAATACTGTGAACGTTGCGGAGCAGGAAACTACACGGTACATCTTTTGGTGCAAACGGCTCACAATCCCACATACGACTTTGAAAAGGTGAATGTTAATGATAAATATCCCTTTTCTCCCCGCGTATTTGTTCCGGGTATGGCGCAGTTGCACAAAGGCAGTACGACGAAAGGCGTCTTGTTTATTGTGGGCGAGGTGGTTTTTGTTGGCGGCATAGTGGCTTGCGAAGGATTACGTTCCTCCTACGAATCCAAAATCAACACAACGCACGATCCCACAGACCGACAAAACTATATTGACAATGCCGACCTGATGCAAAATCTGCGTAACGGCTTTATAGCAGGCGCTGCGGCATTGTATGTGTGGAATGTGATTGACGGCATTGCCGCCAAAGGAAAAAAACATGTAATGGTGGTGGGTAACAGCCATTTATGTGTAGCGCCATATATATCGCCATACAGCAACGGCGTCATGTTAAGTCTTAAATTTTAATATTGTAATCTTATGAAAAAAGTAATTTTATCAATGACTGTGCTACTACTGCTGTTACTTACCATAAGTTCATGCAGCAAAGACGAGCGTAATCTGTATGCCGACCTGTACGGCATCGTGAGCGACAACGCAACAGCCGAACCAATCGCCGGCGCCAACGTAATGCTTACGCCGGGAGGCGTAACAAAAACCACCGGAACCGACGGACGATTCGAGTTTAACAATTTAGACCCGATGCAGTACACCATCACCGTGCAAAAGTCCGGTTATCAAACAAACCGCAAAACAGTTACAGCCGTAACCGGCGAAAAGAAAGAGGCAAATGTACCACTGACAAAAAGTAATTAAATCCAATGAAGAAAGTATTGTATTTAATAATGGCAGCCGTGATAATGTTTGGCGGTTGCAAAACAGAAGAAGAGAGTAACAAGCAAGGCGGTATTCACGGCGTCGTTACCGACAGGGCAACCGGCGAGCCGATAAACGCGGCTGCAGTATTATTAACGCCGGGAGGCGAAGTAAAAATCACCGGTAGCGATGGGATGTACAATTTCTCTGCCATTAAATCTGACAAATATGAGATAAAAGTCTTTAAGGAAGGCTATCTAAGTTCTAATCAAAGCATTGACGTTTCCAGCGGTAAAGACATAGAAGCGGTTGTAACGTTGACAAAAAGTTCCGGAAAACTCACTTTCAATAAGGCATATATTGATATGGGGTCAAACGAGAGTAACAACACAGCAGGTTTTAGCATCATCAACAGCGGAGATGTTGAGTTAGCGTGGTCAATCACCAATGCGGTAAGTTGGATTACCAAAGTTGACCCTGCGAGCGGCACGACGCCTGCTTTGGGAGCAGAGGCTGTGGTGATTACCATAGACCGTAACAGGCTCAGTGCCAACATATCTGATAATTATGCAACTCTTGTATTGCGTTCCACAACCTCCGGCGACGGTTCTACCGCCGAACTGTTAGTAACCGTATTCGGTAGCGGTAATGGTACAGGAATTACCATCAGCGACGATGATTACGTAGTTATTGACGGTCTTTATGTGCAAACCAAAGATCTGGGAGGAGAAATGACATGGAACAGCGCCATGACAACCTGTCAAACCTCTACGATTGGCGGTTACAACGACTGGTATTTACCATCCATCGGGGAATTAGCATTACTATATTCCAAAAAAGAAATTATTGGAGGTTTTAAAACATCTTCTCCTTCCGGTTATTGGAGTAGCACTCCTTATAATAGTTATTATAGCCTAATCTATTTCGCCGATGGCAGTGAAGGCTACAACAATTCTTCCTATTCTTATCGTTGTCGCTGTGTTCGCAAATCCTCTCCACTACCGGTTGTTTCAACATTGCCAACTACCAATATCACCGCTAATGCTGCGACTTTGAATGGTAAAATTGAAAATAAAGGGGACCCCGTTTATACGGAAAGGGGATTTGTTTACTCCAAGACATTTCAAAACCCAAGCATAGAAGACGATGCAAGCGCTACGACAAAACGGATTGTTTCCGGTACAAACACAGAATTTAGCGCCAACATATCGGAACTGACCACCGAAACGACCTATTTTGTACGGGCTTATGCAACAAATATCAATGGTACGGCGTATGGCGAATCAATTAGTTTCAAGGCGACCAGTGAAAAAGATTACATTATATTGGAAGCCGATGGAATCATGGTGCAAAAATACGATATAAGCAGCGGTGCCGATTGGAATACTGCAAAAAGTATGTGTGAATCTTCGAGAGTCGGCGGATTTAGTGATTGGCGTTTGCCGACAATGGGAGAATTTTACGCTTTGTGTGAGCAAAAAGATGAGATCGGAGGATTCAAAAATAATGACTGCTATTGGAGTAGCACGGAATATCCCGCTCAGTCTTCCCAGTATGTGTATGTGTGCTTTGAGCATGAGGATTATGATGGCGGTTATGAGTATTGTGATGAAGATTGGGATGAAACATTCTACCCATTTCGTGTCCGTGCCGTCCGTTCTTTGCCATAAACAGTCATAATAATATATGGAAACACTTTTCATTACAGGTATCAGTGTAATTGCTATCGGCATTGCGCTTTTGGCTGTTCCCCGGTTTCGTAAAGCGATTACAAGCGGCAAAACAAGTAATGTATTAACTTATATAGGCTTTCTCGTTTCTCTTGTTTCGCTTGCAGGTTTGTTTGTTGCGGTACCTTCTATTTATAAGGTATATCATTATTATATTGAGCAGGAGTCGAAAAATGGCAGTAATCCGGACGTATCGCAATCAAGGGACACTGTTTATGTTTTTCTTGTAGATACATTAACGAAAGAGCCGGCAAAATTTCTTGTTGATACAAGTATGTTAACAACATGGCTCAAACAAAAAGGGGAAGATATAGACGATTTTATAAAAAGGAAAGAAACGGAGATAAACGAATGGAAAGTAGAAAACGTCCGGGAAGTTGAAAATTGGAAAAAAGAACAAGGGGCAGAAATTGAAAAATTACCGCAAATTAAATAGATAAATAAAATGAAAAGACCAATTATTTTTATTGCCACCACCCTGCTTTTCCTCTTTTTCGGAGCGGGCACAATATTTTCCCAAAACGAAATTGACGATTGGCGCAAGCAGATGAATGCAGAATTTGAAGCGTTTAAGTCGCAGAGTGAGAAGGAGTTTCGGGATTTTCGCGAACAAGCCAATGCCGAGTTTGCGGCGTTTTTGGAAAAGTCGTGGGAGGGATTTAGCGCCTCGCCGGACATTCCCGCCCCAAAGCCGCTCGAACCGGAAAAACCGGTAATAGTAGCGCCGGACAAGAAACCCGCCGCCGACCCGATACCGTTCGACAAAGTAACAACTTTGCCAACTTTCGAACCGCGTCCGCAACCCGTAGCGCCCATTCTCCCGCCCACGCCGGACACGCCGACGCCGGAACCCGTCCACACCGGCTATGCGTTTCAGTTTTATAATACGGAATGTAAAGTGCGCTTAGACAACAACCACCGTTTCTCATTGCCCGACGCCTCGGAACAAAGCGTAACACAGGCTTGGAAAACCCTGTCGGGAAAACAATACGACACGCTCCTGCACGACTGTCTCACCTTGCGCGACCAACTGAACCTGTGCGACTGGGGCTACCTGCAACTGCTCAAAACCCTGTCGGAAAAGTTTTTCGGCAAAACCGGCAACGAAGCCGTCCTGTTGCAAATGTTTATCCTCACGCAGTCGGGATACAAGGTACGCATCGCCCGAACCGACAATCGTTTGGCGCTACTCGTCCCGTTTCAACAAACTGTGTACGGACACGTTTACCTGAACATCGGCGGAGTGAAATACTACGTGATAAACAAAGAGTTAAAAGGACAATCGTTCTACATCTGCAACCAGGAATTTCCGAAAGAACACTATTTTTCGTGGCAAACCAACCAGCCCAAGTTGGCAGAGAATCTCACCACGCCCAAGACTTTCTCATCAACACTGTATCAGGAAATCCACGCCCCCATACAAACCAACCAAAACCTGATGGATTTCTACAACAACTACCCTCTGACCTCCGAATGGAACGTGTATGTGCGCGCCGGCATGAGCGCCACCGTGAAACAAACACTCTATCCCGCACTGCAAAACGCCATCGCGGGAAAAAGCAAAACGGAAGCCGCCGATATCTTGCTCACCTTCCTCCAATTCGCCTTCGACTACCAAACCGACGACAAACAGTTCGGCTACGAACGCCCATTCTTTGCCGACGAAAACTTCTTCTATCCCTACAACAACTGCAAAGACCGCGCCATCATGTACTGCATCTTGGTTAAAGAACTCTTGGGCTTGGAAGTGGTATTGTTACACTATCCCAACCATCTATCCACAGCGGTTTGTTTCCCCGAAAATGTTGACGGCGACTATCTGATCGTTGACGGCAAAAAGTTCATCGTGTGCGACCCCACCTACATCGGCGCACGCATTGGCATGGCAATGGATAACTGCAAACAAGCAAAAGCACAGGTGATTAAACTGTAGAAATTTTCCCCTTATACGCCTTCAGCGTATTGAGTAGCAGGCTGACGATGGTCATCGCCCCTACCCCACCGGGGACAGGCGTGATAAAACTGCATTTTTCGCTCACCTCGTCAAAGGCGACGTCGCCCACGATTCTGTATCCCGACTTTGTCTCTTTCGACGGGACGCGGTGGATGCCGACGTCAATGACCACGGCACCCTCTTTGACCATCTCTGCAGTAACGAACTCTTGTTGTCCGATGGCGGCGATGAGGATGTCGGCGGAGCGGCAAATCTCTTTGAGGTTCGCTGTTTTGGAGTGGCACAGGGTAACGGTGGCGTTGCCGGGGTTCGCTTTGCGCGACATGAGCAGCGCCATGGGCGTTCCGACGATGTTGCTTCTGCCGAGTACGACGCAATGTTTCCCTTCCGTTTCGATGTCGCAGCGTCGCAGCAGTTCGACGATGCCGGCGGGCGTCGCAGGCAGGAATCCTTCCATGCCGGAGGCTAACCGTCCCACGTTTTCGGGATGGAAACCGTCAATGTCTTTTGATGGGTCAATGCTGCAAATCACTTTATCCACGTCAATATGTTTGGGCAGCGGCAGTTGGACGATGAAACCGTCTATCTCGGGATCGCCGTTCAAAAATGCAATGACCTCTAACAGTTCTTTTTCGGCGACTTTGTCCGAGAATTTATATATGGACGAGGTCATGCCTACTTCGCGGCTTGCTTTCTCTTTGCTGGCGACGTAGGTTTGACTGGCGGGGTCGTCGCCCACCAAGATAGCGGCTAAATGCGGACCGCGCATGTCGGCGTCGAGAATGGCGGCAACTTCCGCTTTTATCTCCTCTTTTATCTGTGTTGCAATGGCTTTACCGTCAATAAGTTTCATATTTCGCTCCATTTAATTACAGAATTTTTCTACCGTCTCTTGTGCGACTTTTTCTATCACAGCGATTTCGTCATCACCCAAGATGCCTTTTTTCAACGCTTCCAAGGTGTCTTGATGAAATATCTCCATGGACGACAGGAAGTTCTTTTCAAATTCATGGATTTTATTCACCGGAACATCTTTCAGCAGGTCGTTGATGCCGCAATAGATAATGGCTATCTGTTTTTCGACCGGCATGGGGGCGTTTTGCGGTTGTTTCAGCAGTTCGGTATTGCGTCGTCCTTTTTCGATGGTTGCGAGGGTGGAGGCGTCGAGGTCGGAGCCGAACTTTGAAAAGGCTTCCAACTCGCGGAACTGCGCCTGGTCGAGCCGTAACATGCCTGCTACTTTCTTCATGGCTTTGATTTGAGCGCTACCGCCCACGCGCGAAACGGAAATCCCCACGTTGATGGCTGGACGTATCCCGCTGTTGAAAAGGTTGGTTTCCAAGAATATCTGTCCGTCGGTGATGGAGATGACGTTGGTTGGGATGTATGCCGACACGTCGCCTGCCTGTGTTTCGATGATGGGCAACGCTGTCAGCGAGCCGCCGCCTTTCACTTTGCCTTTGAGGCAATCGGGCAGGTCGTTCATCTGCGCGGCTATCTCGTCCGAGGCGATGATTTTGGCGGCGCGTTCCAACAGTCGGGAGTGCAGGTAAAACACATCTCCCGGATACGCCTCGCGCCCCGGCGGACGACGCAACAACAGCGACACTTCCCGATACGCCACCGCCTGTTTCGACAAGTCGTCGTAGATGATCAACGCCGAGCGTCCGGTATCGCGAAAATACTCTCCGATGGAGGCGCCGGCGAAAGGCGCGTAATACTGCATGGCGGCAGAGTCGGACGCCGTCGCCGCCACGACAATGGTGTAAGGCATGGCGTTGTGCGCGTTCAGCGTCTGGACGAGGTTGGCAACGGTAGAGCCTTTCTGTCCGATGGCGACGTAGATGCAATAGACAGGCGTGCCGGCTTCGTAGAAACGGCGCTGGTTGATGATGATGTCGGTGGCGATGGTGGACTTTCCGGTTTGGCGGTCGCCGATGATGAGTTCGCGCTGTCCGCGTCCGATGGGGATCATGGAGTCAATGGCTTTGATGCCGGTTTGCAGCGGCTCGTTGACCGGCTGACGGAAAATGACGCCCGGCGCCTTACGTTCCAAGGGCATGGAAAGTTTCTCGCCGGCGATTTCGCCTTTGCCGTCAATGGGTTCGCCGAGAGAGTTGATGATGCGTCCCAACATCCCTTCCGAAACGTTGATGGAGGCGATGCGATGGGTGCGTTTCGCCGTGTCGCCCTCTTTCAGCGCTCCGGCGCTACCCAAAAGGACAACGCCGACGTTGTCTTCTTCCAAATTGAGCGCAATACCTTGAAGGTCATCGTGTCCGAAATCAACCAATTCGCCCGATTCGACGTTGTTCAACCCATATACGCGGGCAATGCCGTCGCCGATTTGTAGAATAGTTCCGACTTCTTCAAGTTCTTTGTCATCCTTAAAGCCGGCAAGTTCTTGTCGTAAAATTGCCGATACCTCGGCGGGTTTGATGTGTAACATGTTAAAAATCAAAAGGTTATCCAGTATCCCCGCAGGGATTCGAACCCTGGACCCAATGATTAAGAGTCATTTGCTCTACCAGCTGAGCTACGGAGACATGCGGCGGCAAAAGTACGAAATTTTTTTGAGAATGAAGAATTGAAGATTATTTTTGGGGTGTATGAAGTAAATAATTGAAAAAAAAACGTACCTTTGCACTCCATAAAAACTGAAAAAATGATTCGTATTGCAGCACTAACGTTATTTTTAGGGTTATGTTTGACAAACCCGGCATGGACGCAGCAGCAAGGCAGCGTAGAGATAAACACCGACAGCAATGTCCGTCAGGCGTTGAGCGCTCACGCCCAACTGATGACAGAATACCCCGGCATGGACGGTTTCCGGATACAGATATTCTTCGACTCCGGCAACACCTCCAAACAAGCCGCTACGAACGCCAAAAGAACTTTCGAGACGCGTTTTCCCGACATTGCAGCCTACCTCTCCTTTGAAGAGCCTAACTACAAAGTCAGAGTGGGCAACTTCAGAACAAGACTCGACGCCGAAGGCTGTCTCAAAAAAATCGCAACACACTATCCCAGCGCTTTCGTTGTGCCGGACTTTATCGAATTTCCCAAAATCGAAGAATAACCGAATCGAAAAAATATGCTTACCTTATTATTAAAAGAGATACAAAGTTTTTTGAACTCGCTGATAGGCTATATCGTCATAGCCGTTTTTCTCTTAATCAACGGACTGTTCCTCTGGGTTTTCCCTATGGATTTCAACATTTTAAACTTCGGCTACGCCACGCTCGACAGCCTCTTTATCCTGTCGCCCTTTGTCTTTCTCTTTCTGATACCGGCGCTGACCATGCGTGCTTTTTCGGAAGAAAAACGGATTGGCTCCAACGAGATATTGTTCACAAAACCGCTGACAGACACGCAAATCGTGTTGGCGAAATATCTGTCGGGGTTTTCGCTGGTTATCTTCTCGCTGTTGCCGACGTTGGTCTATTTTTTCTCGGTTTACTATCTCGGCTATCCGAAAGGAAACATTGACGTCGGCGGAACGGTCGGCTCGTACATCGGGTTAATGCTCTTGGGAGCCTCGTTTGCGGCTATCGGCGTTTTCTGCTCCTCGTTAACTGACAATCAAATCGTTTCGTTCATCGTGGCGCTCTTCCTGTGTCTGTTTTTATACATGGGCTTTGAATTTGTCTCCGGACTTGCCTTGTTTGGAAAAGTTGACCTTTTCTTTCAATCGCTCGGCATGTACGCACACTATAAGTCGTTGAGTAGAGGCGTCATAGATACCCGCGACCTGATCTATTTCCTGAGTCTGATAGCCCTCTTTTTACTGCTCACCAAATTCAATATCACTTCCAGAAAAAGACGTCCGCTCACGCAGTTAATCGTCGCCGTCGTCATTGTGATTTGCACCAACGTCATCGGACACTATTTCTTCACCCGCATTGACCTGACGGCAGAAAAACGCTATACCCTCTCCACAGCATCCAAAAAGGTTTTAAAAAAGATGGACGACATCATCTATGTTGAAGTCTATCTCGAAGGCGATTTCCCGTCCAACTATAAACGCCTCCGCAACGCCACCCGCGAGATGCTCGACGAACTGCGTGCCTATTATCCCGACATCGAATACGAGTTTATCAATCCCTCCGACAGTCCCATCGAAGAAGAACGTATTAACGAATACCGACGGCTGTATGACGACGGAAGAGGGTTACAACCCGCCACCATCACCCAACACGGCAAAGACGGCGTATCACAACAACTTATTTTCCCCGGCGCTTTCGTTTCCTATAAAGGACGTAAAACGCCGGTGCAACTGTTACAAGAACAAATAGACTTTGGCATCAGCGAGGAAGAATATATCAACAATTCCATCCAAAACATTGAATATACGTTTGTTAACGCTTTCAATAAACTGTCGCGGATGCAAAAGCCGAGTGTGGCGCTTATCAAAGGGCAAGGCGTGTTGAACGATCGCTTTTTGGTGGATATTTTCTATACGTTGTTACAAGACTATTCCGTTGAACAAGTGGAACTTAACGGAAATATCAACGCACTGACCGAGCGTACTCCCAAAGACTCGCTCGGCCACTACCGCATCACCAACAAATTCAACACCATCATCCTTGCACAACCCACCCACACCTTTGAAGAAAAAGACAAATTCATCATTGACCAGTTTATCATGCACGGCGGACGGGTCTTATGGCTCGTTGACCCCGTCGGCATCAGCATGGACAGTCTTCAAAGTCAAAGTGTTGCGCTTGCCACGCCCTTCAACCTGAATCTCGAAGACCAACTGTTCGGCTACGGCGTGCGCCTCAATTACGACTTGATCGCCGACCTGAACTGCCTGCCCATCATGATGATTACCGGTTATTCGGGCAATACGCCGCAGTTCAATTTAGTGCCGTGGTACTTCTTCCCGCTCATCACCCCAAGCACCAACCATGTCATCGTGCGAAACTTGAACGCACTGAAAACGCAGTTTGTCAGTTCGTTGGACACCGTCGAAGCGCCCGGCATCAAAAAGACCATCCTGCTCACCTCGTCGGCATACTCGCGAAGCATGAGAACGCCCGTCGTCGTTGACCTGAACATGGCACGTCAAAAACAGGACGAACGGCTCTACAACAAAAAGTTCCTGCCCGTAGCCGTGCTGCTCGAAGGAAGTTTTAAATCGCTCTACGCCAACCGGATGGCGCCCGAACTGACCGAAAATCCCATCATCGGTTTCAAAGAAGAGAGCAAACCCACCGCCATGATCGTGGTCTCCGACGGCGACATCATCCGCAACCAATTAGACCGAACAGACGGCGCACCGAAACCACTCGGATATGACCAGGACACACGACAGATGTTCGGCAATAAAGACTTCATTGTCAACGCCGTAAGTTACCTCTCCGACGACGACGGACTTATCTCCATCCGCTCGCGCGAAATAAAAATACGACTGTTAGACAAAACACGTATCAACGCCTCCGAACTGTTCTGGCAAATCCTGAACGTGGTCGCGCCCATCGTGCTGATTGTTCTGTTCGGCATCGCTTGGAGTGTTGTTAGAAGGCGACGGTATGGGCTTTGAAAGCACGCAGATGACGCAGATAAAAGTGAATAAATTAGATTAATAAATATGATATAGCGCAAAAAAATATACTCCTGACTTCGACAATGCGACACCTAATCCTTTTCATGCGGAATAGTAAAACACTATATCGTTATTGCAATAACCTCATTTATACCTAATTTTTATAACGGAACAACCTCAGTAGCAATGAATTACA
>WRLA01000006.1 GCA_009777825.1 Bacteroidales bacterium | reverse complement strand
CGTCGAACAGGGCAACAGCATCACCTTCACCTTCGCCGCCTACGACGGCTACCACATCGAATCCGTACTCATAGACGACAAAAACGACCCCAAAGCCGTCGCCGCCGGTTTCTATACCTTCAATAATGTGGAGGCTGACCATACCATTCACGTGGTTTTCGCGGAGGGGGTCGGTATCGGCGACGTAGAGACGTGGCATGCCGCGTCTCTACAGGTGTACCCGAATCCGACGAGTGGAACGTTGAGAGTTACGAGTGACGAGTTGCGAGTTACGAATGTCGAAATATTCGATATCGTGGGCAAAGCATGTAACGAGTCACGCGTAACGCGTAACGAAAACGAAATGGATATTTCGTTTTTACCATCCGGCATCTATTTTTTGAAAATTCAAACCGCCGACGGCGTGGTAACGCGCAAGGTGGTGAAACAATAATTAAATACCATTTCAAATGAAGAACCTATTTTTTTTAACAGCAATGAGCCTGATGGCAATCGGGCTAACGACGGGTTGCGGCGGCGGAAGCGCCACCGCCGAAAAGAGTAACAACCAAACCGTCCCCAACCAAATGACGATGACCTCGACGGCACAAGGCGAGGTCAACCTCTTAGTGGGCGGCTACAGCGACGTGGTGATTGACTGGGGCGACGGCTCCGACAACGAAATCATCGCGCTGAGCGACGGAAGGTACGAGAAATGTCCGCACACCTTTGCCGACGCCACCGCACGCGTCGTCAAGATTACGGGAGAGAAAATCAACTTTCTCCGATGTATGGACATGGAACTGTCAACATTAGACGTGAGCCAAATCACCTCCTTGGAAGAGTTGAGTTGCGGCTCAAACAACCTCACCGCCCTCAACCTGAGCGCCAACACCGCATTGACAACCGTGTACTGCGACTGGAACAAACTCTCCGCCGAGGCGCTCAACGACCTCTTCAAAACCCTGCACCAAAACACCATCGCAGAGAAGAAAATCTCCATCGAGCGAAACCCCGGCACCGACGCCTGCAACACATCCATCGCAACGGATAAAGGATGGGAGGTGGAACGGTGAAGAACCTCTGTGAACCTCTGTGTCCCCTGTGTCTCTGTGCTGAATATTTTTTTTCAACACAGAGACACGGAGTTCACAAAGTTACACAGAGATCCCATCGCAATTTTTAAATTTTTAAATTAATAGAAGTATGAACAACGTAAGTAAAATTTTAGCAACGCTCGCCATCCTTAGCATGAGCATGAGCAGCATCACCGCGCAGCCCCGCACATCGGCGGAGGCAGGCGCTCTCGAAGTAACCATCACCGGCGAGATCAGTCATACCGACTACAAGCCCGGACAGAGCGGCACGGTAACATTCTCGCGCTTCCCCGCCACGGTAGCCGAGTTTGAACAGGTGCGCGAACAAATCGGCGGAGAGCCGCACGGCGCCGTCGCACTGCAAATCATGGCGTATGAGATGTTTCGTCGCGACAGAACAGTCGGCGAAGCGTGCATCCGGATGAACAGCACGACCGTCAACGTGATGACGCCCCTCAACCGTCTGAAAGAACTCTTCGGCAACGACGTCAACTATGCCAAGCCTTACCAGATAGCCGCATTCCTCAAAGACGCCAACGCCGAAAACGGATACACCCCCTCGAAACCCTACACCGTAGAAGTAAGAGTACACAAAGTGAACCCCTACAAACACAACAACACCTACCAAGCCACCCAACTCTACTTGGAAATCCTCACCCAGGGGAAGGACAAAGGCGTAGAGTCGTTTGAAGTAGTGAAGACGTTGAAACCGGGCGAGCCGGGCGAAGGAAAATACTTCATCGTCGAAAAATGCGCCGGCGTCTATTCGTCTGTGAAAAACATATCGTTCTCAACACCTTTTAATGGATTGGATTAAACATTAAATTTTTAAATCTTTAAGTATATGTATCAAATTTGCACCAACACCCCGATGGACCATTTCGTAATAGAATCCATCCTTGACGACGGTCAGAGCGGCACGACGCTCGACGAATTAAAAAACATGGGAATGGAGTTTAACCTCACCTTCCGCGACGACGGAACCGTCTCCCTCAAACTCGGCTTCGCAGAAATAGCCGGCACGTGGGACGACGCCACCATCACCGCCTCCGACGAAGAGAGCGGCGACTCCACCTTCCCCTACACCCTCGAAGGCGACAAACTCACCATTGACATGGGCGACGGCTGCGCCTACGTCTATCGTCGCAGTGGCGAGACGCCATCCGTCCGTCAACCCGACAGCGGCAAAACCGTCGAAACGCACTTCGACGACCTGAACCAAAAAAGTTGGCTGATGACGGCAATATGTCCCGAAGCGTGGTATCACCACAACCTCCCCATCTTCGACAACACCATCGTCTTCACCACCGCCCCCAACCTGATAGACGAAACCGCATCGCAGATAAAATTCATCGCCTACACCAAAATGACCGCCAACCACGCCGACATGCCCCAAGGCACCCCCGTGAAACTGACACTCAACGGCAAAACATGGGAAGGCACCCACAATAAAGAAGAAAACCTGTTCGCACTCTACACCACCATCACCAACGAAAACGGCGAAGACCTCATCGTGGACGTCAACGTCAACGGCATAGAACCGGAGGACGACATCTTTCAAAAAGTACTGGCAAGTTTCGACATCAAATCGGCGAAGGCATGAAGTTTTTCCCCATTCTTTGCGCCTTTTGCGCTTAAAAGTCTTGTGTCTAACAGTCTCATATCTCACATCTCACAATCTCACGTCACAAAAAATTCCGTATCTTTGCAGTCAAATATTAAAAGAGTATCATTATGGCAATACCCATCAGATTTGCCCCTGTGCTTGAAGGGGATGAGGCAATAGATTTTTATGAACGATGGCAAAAATCGTTAGAAGAGCCGGTGAAGCGTCCATCGGAAGAAAAAATTAATGAAGTAAAAGCGTTTATTCGAAAGTATGAACTTAACAAACTTAATCAGAGATTGTGACTTTTTGGAGTTGTTGCCGGAAAATCCGATAATGGACTTTGATTGCGGCGATAATGACCTTAACGATTTTTTCAATCACAAGGCATTACTTTTTCAGCACGAAAGGTTAGGGCAGACGTATTTTTTTCGTTTGAAAGAAACAAAGAAAAATGTTTGTGCTTTTACATTATCGGCTGACAGTGTAAAAACAATATTGCTGCCGGGAAGTCGTATCAAAAAGATAAAAGAATTGATACCTCGCGAAAAAGCCTTACAAACATATCCGGCGTTTCTTATTGGAAGATTAGGCGTTTCGGTTGATTTTTCCGGACAGGGCATTGGCTCTCAACTTTTAGATTACATTAAAATTTACTGCGATGACTATTTTCCCAACTTAGTACGGTTTCTCGTAGTGGACGCATACAACAACGATTCCGTATTGCCATACTATCAGAAAAATGACTTTTCATTCGTCTTCTCATCCGAAGAGCAGGAAAAAGAAAATTTGAAAAAGAAAGTCGCCGGTGATGAAATCCTATATACACGCCAAATGTTCTACGATATGAAACGTTGGAAAGAACTTTGACAGAGCATAAAAGAATAACACAGTTCATAACAAATAATTAAATCACATGAAAAACCTATTTTTATTAACAATGAGTTTAGCCGCTATCGGGCTAACAACAAGTTGCGGCAGCGGAAGCGCCACCGCCGAAAAGAGTAACAACCCGGTCGTCCCCAACCAAATGACGATGACCCTGACGCCAAAAGGCGAAGTCAACATCCGTTTGGGCGGAGAGGGCGACGCCGTGATTGACTGGGGCGACGGCTCCGAAAAAGAGACCGTTACCCTGACAAGTTTCCCCGCAGCCTTCAAACACACCTTCGGCGATGATGCCGAGCGTACCATCAGCATTACAGGCGAAAACATCACCAATGTAAACTGTCAAAAAATCAACCTGTCAACCTTAGAGGTGAGCCAAATCCGCCCGTTGAAAGAACTCTATTGCGGCACCAATGCCCTGACAACTTTGAACCTGAGCGACAATACCGAACTGACAAAGGTTTACTGCGAAAACAACAAACTGACAACTTTGAACCTGAACGCCGCACTCACATGGTTAGACTGTTCCTCAAACCAACTAACAGCCATAGACGTGAGCAAAAACACAGCGTTGACAAGATTGGAATGCGGCATGAACCCCCTAACAACCTTAGACCTGAGCGCCAACACCGCACTCACATGGTTAGACTGCAGTTCGGAACAACTAACCACGCTAAATATCCGCAACAATACCGCGTTGCAACATTTAACCTGCGGCAGAACACCATTTACCACCTTCGACCTGAGCGCCAACACCGCACTGGAATTGGTAAGTTTTCGATGGGGCAAACTGCAAACCTTAGACCTGAGCGCCAACACCGCACTGAAAAACATCTCCCTCGACGAAAACGAACTCACCGCCGAAGCCCTCAACGACATCTTTAAAACCCTGCACGGAAACGACATCGAAAAGAAAAGCATATTAATCGCAAGAAACCCCGGAACAAACGGCTGCGACACATCCATCGCAACGGGTAAGGGGTGGACAGTAAAATAATTAAATATATGAAAAACCTATTTCTATTATCAGTAAGCATGGTAGCGCTCGTGCTATCAACCGCCTGTCAAAACCCGCAAGCCGGAAAAACGCAGCAGGCAGAACAGACCCCACAGACAGAACAAAGCCGCTATTACCACTGGATTTGTCAACAAGGCGAACATCAGGGGGCGGAGGTTGTCTTTGTCCGCATCAACAACGTCTTCCGTGGTGAATACGCCGATCCCGGTTTTCAGGAACGCATCCCCATCATGGGCGTCATTGACGACGACGGCACTGTTACCGCCGTAAGCGCGCTGTTGCGTCGTGAAGGCGACATCGCAGGAAAGTTGAACGGGAAAATCACCGGCGACAACTTCAACGCCATCTGGCTGCCCACCCCAACAGGAATGGAGATGAGCGATTTCCGCGAAATGGAACTCGTGCTAAACACGGCGGATGAACAGAAAAACTGCCAACTCCCCGCTCCGACCGAAGCACCCTTCTCGGACAAACCCTACGGATACACCATCGGCGAGTGGGAGATGAAACTCATCCACGTAGCGCTCGGAACAAACGACGAAGTAACCTTCCACATCCACATCGAAGCGAGCGGAATAGACGACGTCGTGATAGACATGCAAGGCGCAGCCCAACTCAACGGCAACACATTCCGTTACACCGAAAACGGCTACGAGTTCGAAATCGCCGCCTACAACGGCTTCATCACACTCAAAACCATCTCCGGCGACTGGAACGGATACAAAGCCGATGGCGTGTATCCCGAAATACCCGTTGATGAAGATGAAATGCCGTAATGAAATCATGACAATAGACGAAATCAAATCGCAAATAGCATCGCTAACCGCCGAGTTAAACCATCATAACCATTGTTATTATGTTTTAAACGCGCCCGAAATCAGCGACCGGCAGTTCGACCTGAAATTGCAGGAGTTGGCGGATTTGGAAAATTGGTATCCGGACCTAATGTTGCCCAATTCCCCAACACAAAAGGTCGGTAGTGATTTAAAGCAGGATTTTGCGCAAGCAACCGGAAAGTGGGAAAGCGCTATTCCTGTAACGCAAGCGAGCGATGTAACGAAAGACTTCGAGCAGGTCGCGCACCGTTTCCGGATGCTGTCGTTGAGCAATACCTATTCGGAAGAGGAGATTGTGGAGTTTCACAACAGGACATGCAAACTTCTGGCGCCGGAGCAGCCCGAATACGTCTGCGAGTTGAAGTTCGACGGCTTAGCCATCAGTTTGACCTACCGGCGCGGACAGTTGGTGCGGGCGGTTACGCGGGGCGATGGCGCGAAGGGTGATGATGTAACCAACAACATCCGCACCATCAAAACCATCCCGTTGCAGTTGCACGGCGATTTCCCCGATGATTTCGACGTCAGAGGCGAGATTTTCATGCCGTTGAACGCTTTTGAGACGTTGAACCAACAGCGTCTTTCCGAAGGACTACAGCCCTTTGCCAATCCGCGCAATGCCGCCGCCGGAAGCCTGAAGATGCAAAACCCCGCCGAAGTGGAAAAACGGCGTTTGGACGCTTTCTTTTACTTCCTGTCGGGAAACGACCTCCCCTTCGACAACCATTTCGACAATGTGCAAGCCGCCCGCGCGTGGGGTTTTAAGGTCTCGGATTATATAGAAACGTGCCGCGATGTGAACGCCGTTTTTGATTACATCAACCGTTGGAATACGCAACGCCACGAACTCCCATTCGAGACCGATGGCATCGTGATAAAGGTCAACAACTACCGTCAACAGGAGATTTTGGGAAACACGGCGAAGTCGCCACGCTGGGCTATCGCCTACAAATTCAAAGCGGAAGAGGTGGAGACGCAACTGCTCTCGGTGGATTTTCAGGTCGGAAGGACGGGCGTTGTAACGCCGGTCGCCAACTTAACGCCGGTACAACTGTCGGGAACGACGGTGAAAAGGGCTTCATTGCACAACGCAGACATCATCAGGTCGTTAGACATTCATTACGACGACTGTGTCTATGTTGAAAAGGGCGGAGAAATCATCCCGAAGATAACGGGCGTCAACATATTGAAACGGTCGCCGGAGAGCCAACCCATCGCATTTATCACCGATTGTCCCGAATGTGGGACGGCTTTGGAGCGGGCGGAGGGCGAAGCCGGATTCTACTGTCCCAGCGAATATGCCTGTCCGCCGCAGATGAAAGGCAAAATCGAACATTTCATCAGCCGCAAAGCCATGAACATCGAAAGTCTGGGCGAAGGGAAAACCGATATGTTATTCGATAACAATTTAGTAAAAAAAACTTCCGACCTCTATGCCTTGAAATATGAGCAACTCTTCGGATTAGAAAAAATTATAGACCAACAGACCGACAAGCCCAGAAAGATCAGTTTCAAAGAAAAAACCGCTGAAAACATCTTAAAAGGAATCGAAAACTCGAAAAATGCTCCTTTTGAACGAGTGCTGTTTGCGTTGGGCATTCGTTATGTAGGCGAAACGGTGGCGAAAAAGTTAGCGCTCCACTTCAAAAACATGACGGCGCTGATGGATGCCGACGAAGAAATCTTGAAACAAGCCGACGAAGTAGGCGACAAGATTGCCGCCTCCCTAACCAACTATTTTGCGGATAGTCGCAACATTGCGATGATTGAGGAGTTACGGGCGGCGGGTTTACATTTTGAAATAAATGACGACAATCTGCCTCAAAAGGCGTCCGACATCTTAAACGGGAAAAACATCGTCATCAGCGGCGTATTCCGGCATCACAGTCGCGACGAGTACAAGTCCATCATCGAGGCGCACGGAGGCAAAAACGTCTCTTCCATCTCGAAAAACACCACCTTTGTCCTCGCCGGCGACAACATGGGACCGGCAAAATACGAAACCGCCCAAACACTCCAAATCCCCATTTGGAACGAAGAGGAATTTTTAAAATATATAGATAATATATAGATAAAATAGATAAAATAGAGATAAATGAAAGTATTCAAGTTCGGAGGCGCATCGGTAAAAGACGCAGCGTCGGTACGCAATGTGGCGCATATTTTGGAAATCCAACGAGGAGGCGAGCAACTTTTCGTAGTTGTTTCGGCAATGGGAAAAACCACCAATGCGCTGGAACAGATTGTACACGCCTGCTACGAAAAACAGAATTACGCCGACCATTTCTCCGCCCTGAAAACATACCAGATGACCATCGCCCAAGAACTTATCCTCGCGTCAGTTGCGGAAAATCCGATAATACCGGCAATGGAAACGCTGTTCTGCAAATTGGAACAAACCATCCAACAATCCGCCTCATATTCCGATTTCGACGCCTTGTACGACGCCATTGTCCCCTTTGGAGAACTCTTTTCGACCCGGATTATCTTTGAATACCTGAAATATAACGGGAAAAACTGCCGGTTAATCAACGCCTTCGACTGGGTAAAAACCGATAACTATTTCCGCTCCGCAAAAGTTGATATAGAGCGCTCCGCCGAACAGTTACAACATATCATGGTGCAACATCCCGACGTCCCCGTTTTCATCACACAAGGATTTATCGGCTCGTCCGCCGAAGGGAATCCGACCACCTTAGGACGCGAAGGAAGCGACTACACCGCCGCCTTAGCCGCCTCCATCTTGCAGGCGGAGTCGGTAACGGTGTGGAAAGACGTTGCAGGACTTTTCAACGCCGACCCAAAAAAGATGCCCGACGCCCAAAAAATCGCCAAACTCTCCTACAAAGAAGCCGTAGAGTTGGCATACTACGGCGCTAAAATCATCCATCCGAAAACCATAAAACCTATCGAAAACAGCAATATCCCCCTGTATATCAAATCTTTCCTCACGCCGGAAGACGAAGGCACCTCTATCTGCCGCGACGTTGAAACCGAAACGCAACTGCCCTTTTTCATCTTCCACGACAACCAGATACTCATCAGCATCTCCGTCAAAGACCTCTCGTTCATCACGGAAGAGAGCCTGCATCACATCTTCGGCATCATCAACCGTTGTCGCGTTCACGTGCATCTGATGCAAAACTCGGCAATCAGTTTCTCGATATGCGTGGACAATGACCCCGTCCGTTGCCGTCAGTTAATCCGTTTGCTTTCCGAACATTACACCATACGTTACAATGAAAATTTAGAACTGATAACCGTGCGCCACTACCAACATTCCGACCGGAACGCCCTGCTGACCGACAAAGAAATATTACTCGAACAACGAAGCCGCACTACAGCCCAATTCGTTGTTAGAAATTTGAAAAATTAAAAAAAGTTGTATCTTTGCAAACTTATAAAACACCTGTAAAAAATAAATAATTTATCGTTACATGGCTAATTTTGAAGACCGTTTAAAGAAAGAGATTCAACTCTTTATCATCCTGCTGAAGAAACTGAAGGAGCAGGAGTCGAACATGGGATTTATGACGGAACAAGACCAGATGATGTTGAAAAGCCTTGATTTCGTCATCCAGAACTACGAATCCATGGATGCCCAATTTCCGCCCGGCATCACCGGAGACATGATGGAAACATACATGCAAACGCTTCACTACATGACCTCGATGCTCATGGAAGAGTTGGGCGACAGCGGACTCTATCTGACCGCCGAAGAACAACGTATCTATAACGAAGTCCACGGAGCGCAAGACCAACTCAACATTGACAAAAGCCTCCCCATCCCCACCATGGAACAACTCCTCGAAAAAACCGACACAGCCATCCCCATGAAACACAGACTCATGATGGCAATACAGGAAATTGACCAACAACTCTCCCCCGACATTGACAGCGACACGGCTGACGAACTCTTAGACCGCCGCCTCGACCTCTTAGACCAACTGAAACAGTACTCGTAAAAGTTTAATCCATCCCCAAGTTAAAATAGGTATGTTCCGGTATCTGTTTCGCAGCGCAAAGGCGCACCATGCTAAACGGACGCTCGCTGCCCAAACTCAACCCACTTCGCGAGCGCACCCAAAGTTCCGGAACATCGAAATAACGACAAATACCTTTAAAAAATCGCGGAATATCGTCGTGTAAGGCTCTCGAAATAACTGCGTCCTTTGCGTAAATTCTTTGCGTCTTTGCGTTAATATCGTCGGAAATCACTGCCCATTCAAAAACCTGAACACTCCTGTTGAGAGGATTATAGAGGCAAAACGCATACCCGCTCTTTTCGCCGGTGTCGAAAAAGAATGTGGCGCCATGCTCATTCGCCATTTGATTTTGGATATGGCGGATATGTGAAAATCCGAACTGCACCGCAAACCGCTCTTCGTAAAAACGGTTGCGCAAGTCGGCTATCATGGCGACGTCGTAACTCTTCACGCAATCAAAGCCATCGCCGACGGCATCTTTTTCATAAAAGATATGTTCGGCGATGTGGGAAAAGGTTTGAAAGCCGTGTTTGCCATAAAAGTCGAATAGGGGAGGGGTGGCGGGAATTAAAACCAGCCCAAACGCTTTTTCGTCCTGTGCCTTTTCGAAAGCGGCGTCCAAGAGCGCTTTCATATAGCCCTTCCCGCGACATTGCGGCAAGGTGGCACAGGCATAGACATAATAGCCCGCTGCGCCGTCCCAAGAACACGGTATCAGAAAAAGCATCGAGACGATCTTTCCATCTTCCCGGTACGCCAAGCCCGAGTGATGACGGTGATGCAGTAAAAACGTATCAGCGTAATATTCGGCGTCTAAATCGTTCACGCCCACCTCGTTGAACGCCCCTATCCATATCGCTTTCAGCGCCTCGTTGTCGAATGATGTTGTAGGAGAAATCATGCGCAAAGGTACGTAATTAATTGAGAATGGAAAATTGCGATTAAGTGTTTTACCGAATTTTCAGAAGACGTCTTTTTGTATTGAAATCTTTTATACTTTCGACGTCGGAAAATAAGAGTATTTTTAACATATAGTTTAATTTGAAAATCAACAGATTATGTCACAAGCATTAGAACAAAAAGTGAGCGATTTTATGGCGAAGGTGATAGCCAAGAATCCGGCTGAAGTAGAATTTCACCAAGCAGTTCATGAAGTTTTGGAAACTTTAATTCCCTACGTGGAAGAACACCCTATTTACAAAGAAGCAAAAATTTTGGAGAGAATGGTTGAGCCTGAGCGCGTTGTCATCTTCCGCGTTCCGTGGGTTGACGACAAAGGCGAGATGCAGGTCAACAGAGGCTTCCGCGTGCAGATGAACTCTGCCATCGGACCTTACAAAGGCGGTTTCCGTTTTCATCCGACGGTCAATCTGGGCGTGATGAAGTTTTTGGCTTTCGAGCAGACATTCAAAAACTCCTTGACCACCCTTCCCATGGGAGGTGGCAAAGGCGGCGCCGATTTCGACCCCAAAGGAAAATCCAACAACGAAATCATGCGTTTCTGTCAAAGTTTTATGGCTGAGGCTTTCCGCCATATCGGACCAAATACCGACGTTCCTGCGGGCGACATCGGCGTCGGCGCACGCGAAATCGGCTACATGTTCGGTATGTACAAAAAACTGCGCAACGAGTTTACCGGCGTCTTGACCGGTAAAGGAATCGAATGGGGCGGCTCATTAGCACGTCCGGAAGCCACCGGCTTCGGCTGCGTCTATTTCGCACAACACATGCTGAAAACACGCGGTATGGATATGAACGGTAAAACCGTCGCCGTCTCCGGATTCGGCAACGTAGCATGGGGCGCCGTTCAAAAAGCAACCCACCTCGGAGCAAAACCGGTCGCCATATCAGGTCCCGACGGTTACATCTACGACCCCGACGGCATCAACACCCAAGAAAAATTCGACTACCTCGTCAAACTGCGCTCGTCCAATCAGGACATCGTTGCGCCCTACGCACAACAATATCCCAATGCGAAGTTCTTCGCAGGTAAAAAACCTTGGGAAGTGAAAGTTGACATCGCCATCCCCTGCGCCACCCAAAACGAACTCAACGCAGAAGATGCAAAACAGTTGGTAGCCAACGGATTAACCTGCCTAACCGAAGCCGCAAACATGCCTTGCACACCGGAAGCCATCGAAATCTTCCAAAAAGCAAAGATATTGTATGCACCCGGAAAAGCAGCCAACGCCGGTGGCGTCGCCACCTCAGGTCTCGAAATGAGCCAAAACTCCATGAGGTACAACTGGACATTCGAAGAAGTGGACGAAAAACTGCAACGCATCATGGGCGACATCCACGCCGCCTGCGTGAAGTTCGGAACAGAACCCGACGGCTACATCAACTACATGAAAGGCTCCAACATCGCCGGCTTCGTGAAAGTCGCCAACGCAATGATTGCACAAGGAGCAGTGTAGAAAACATTGTTATTATTTTTAAAAAAGAGGCTGTCTCATAAGTACGACAGCCTCTTTTTTTAATTATGAGTTATTTATGTTGAACCTACGGAGTTCAGAGAGTGGAAGATGTCATCTAACCCCGAGTTGCGCTGGCGCTTGCACGGGGTTATCCATGTTTGCCTCCGACGGAGGCTTTTTACTTCGTTAAAACAACTATTTTATTCCAATTTTCTTTATCAAAATTGAACATTTTTGTCACAAATTTTGTACACCCTACCTGACTGGAAAAATTATTTTCCCCCGATGCAATAATTCCCTACCATGCGGCGTTTCATTTTCAAGTAAAATAAAACTATTGCCTATGCAAAAATATTCACACGACGAAGTTGCTACCAATTACATCCCAAGTGCATGGCTTGATGATTTAAAAAAAGATAATCTCGCCGGAGTCGCGCTCAGAGGACCTGGTAAAAATTTGATAACTACTGTGTTACAGTATTCTCAACAGTTGGTAGTTTTAGGTTCGATGACAAAAATATATGTCAGTTTGAACTAAAAGAAAAAAATATACATATAAAATATCATTCTTATGAAAAAACACTTATTCTTTTTTGTAGTAGTGTTGTGCTTTGCCGCCATGACCGTGCAGGCGCAACAACGTAAAGTTCTGGTTGAAGAGTTCACCGCGTCAACGTGCGGACCGTGCGCATCTGTGAACTCATGGTTTAACCCTTTGTTAGTAACTAATGCCGACAAAGTGGTCGTTGTCAAATATCAAATGAATTGGCCCGGAAACGGAGACCCCTATTACACGGCGGAAGGCGGCACAAGACGGTCGTATTATGGCGTGAGCGGCGTCCCAACCATCTTCATTAACGGAACTACCGTTAATGCTAATCAATCCGTGGTTCAAAGCGCCATTGACGCCGCATATACCCAGCCGGCGGAAGCCACCATCACCGGAAATTTTCGCGTGGACGGCGATATGATCTATGTCAAAACAACGGTTACGCCATTAGTTTCGGGAAGCAACTTCATGATTCACTGTATCGTGGATGAAAAAGAAACAACCAAAAATAAGGGCGGCAATGGAGAGCAAGCATTTCATCACGTCATGATGAAGATGTTCCCCGATGGCGGTGGCACGCTGACAACAATAACGGCAAACGAACCCATGACATTAAACTTCTCCCACGACATGTCCACCACCTACGTGGAAGAAATGGATGACCTGGAAGTTGCCGTATTCGTTCAAGACAAACCCACCAAAGCCGTACTCAATGCGGAAAATCTGACGGAAAACAACACCATGTCATTACCTCCGACCGATATAACCGCTACTCAGGAAGAAGAGACCTTAGATATCAATTTGTCATGGACGGCAACGAGAGGCGTGGACGGTTATAATATTTACAGAAACGGAGCAAAAGTAAATACCACACCCGTTACCGAAACGACTTACAAAGACACAGCGCCCGAATATGGCGTTACATACACCTATGCCGTGGCATCCATCGTTGACGGCGTAGAAGGCTTTGGAGGAACAACTTCCGGTTTCGCCGACATCCCTGTCCCGAAAAACGTGCAAGCAACCCAAGTAAGCGAACTAAAAGTATCTATTACATGGGATGCCATACCGGCAAGTAATGTAGATGGATACAATATCTACAGAGATGGCATAAAATGCAACTCCAAACTTCTACAAGAGACCGAATACCTCGACAGTGTAAAAAAGGAAGGTCATTACTGCTATCAAATCATCGCCGTAGTAAAAAATATTAACAGCAAGTTATCGGAACCCGGATGCGTAGATGTTGCGCTCGTCGGCATCTCCGAAACAGAAAAAGACGCCCTCTTTACCCTCTACCCCAACCCCGTCGCCGGAACATTGAATATTGACACCAAAGAGACCATCACCGACTGCCAAGTATTTAACCTGCAAGGACAGTTGATATACGCAACCAAGTCCGGCGTCAAAGAAATCGCAACCGACGGCTGGGCTGCCGGAACCTATATCATCCGCATTACTACCGACAAGGGTAGTGCGGAACAACGGGTGATCAAAAATTAAAGAGTAAGATTTTTAACGCAAAGGCGCAAAGACTTTAACGCCAAGAGCGCAAAGAGTTAATGTGCTTTGAAAAAAACTCCGTAGTTCACCATGGTTGCCGTCATTCCTGCGAAAGTATGAATCCCCTAAGGAAAAGCGTCGAACAGGAGATTGCGGGTCGTTGCCCGCAATGACGTCATTGACATCTTTGCGCCCTTTGTAAAAATAAAAAAAATTTTTTTTTGTTTCAAAAAAAAATAATTCATACCTTTGCACCCTCAAAAATTTATGTTTAATGTTAAAATATCATTCTTATGAAGAAACACTTATTATTTTTAGTAGTAGCGTTGTGTTTTGCAGGTATGACCGTGCAGGCGCAACAACGTAAAGTATTATTTGAAGAGTTTACCGCTTCAACATGTCCCCCGTGTTATACGATGAATTTATGGCTTAATCCTTTGTTGGTAGCCAATGCCGAAAAAGTGGTGGTTGTCAAGTATCAAATGAGTTGGCCTCCCCCCGGTGACCCGTATTATACGGCGGAAGGCGGCACAAGGCGAGCGTATTATAACGTAAACAGTGTGCCTTATCCCTATACTAATGGGGTTTTCACAAATACCCAATCGGCTATTCAAAATGCCATTAATAACGGATATGCTCAACCGGCAGAAGCCACCATCACCGGAGCTTTTGCAGTTAACGGTAATAATATTATTATTGAAGGCAGTGTAACTCCGCTTATTTCGGGAAGCGGGTATAAAATTCATGTCGTTGTAAATGAAAAAATGACTACGGGAAATAAGATGAACAATGGCGAGTCCGAATTTCACCATGTCATGATGAAAATGTTTCCGAATGGAGGCGGCACCGATGTAACCTTAACCGCGGGGACACCGATTCCTTTTAGTTATTCCTACGACATGTCCTCCACCCATGTGGAAGAGATGGATGACTTGGAAGTAGTGGTTTTTGTGCAAAATGTATCCACAAAAGCGGTTCTTAATGCCGCTTATCTTGAAGATTCCAACAACCCGATGCCTCAAAATATGACGGCAACGCAAGTGGCTAAAGATGATAATCACGTGGATATCGCCTGGACAGCTCCTGTTGACACAAATCCCGATGGATATAATATCTATAGAGATAATGTGAAAATCAACACTTCGCTTGTTACAACTACGACGTATCAGGATGAAGCGCCTGAGTATGGCAAGACTTATACATACGGAGTAACAGCCGTTATAGATGGTAGCGAAGGATATAAGGCGCAAGCCACGGTTCTTATTGACATAACGGTTCCGGAGCCTATCAACGTAACGGTAAAACAGGTACGCGGTATGAAAATGTTAGTTTCGTGGGAAATGCCTACCGGATTCAACTACCCCGCTAAATATTATATCTATAGACAAGGCTCCCTTCAAAATTCCGGAGATCCGACCCCGGAAACCACTTACGAAAATACCGGTACTACGTACAGAGAGTATTGTTTTGAAGTAGAACCGATTGTCAACGAAGTAAAAGGCGCCAAATCAACCAACGTCTGCGTAACGCTGATCAACGTTCCGGCGCCCAACAGTTTGAAAGCCGAACAGGTCTCTTCCGCATCGAAAGAGGTGCTACTGACCTGGAGCGGATCATCATCCAACACCGCCGGATATAACATCTACCGCGACGACGTTCTCATCAATACGGAACTCGTAACAGTAAAAACCTATACCGACGTCGTAGCCGAATATGAAGTGAAATACACCTACACAGTATTTGGCGTAGCCGAAACAGGCGCCGAAAGCGAAAAAGGAACAACAGCAAGCATCACGCTATACAGCAACGACCTGCCTGTTCCGCAAAACGTACAGGCACAAAACGATGGCTTCGATGTATCTGTTACATGGGATGCCATCACGGATATAGACGGATATAATGTTTACAGAAATGACGTGAAAATCAACACAGCGCTCGTAACGGAAGCCGCATATTCCGACATCGTACCCGCAGAAGGCGAATATTGCTATAAAATAACCGCTGTGGTAGAAGGAGAGGAAAGCGGAAAATCGGAACCGGCATGTGTAGATGTTGAAATCGTGGGCATTGGCGAAACGGAGAAAGACGCATTGTTCACCCTCTATCCCAATCCCGTCTCCGGCACACTGAATATTGGCACCAAAGAGAGCATCACCGACTGCCAAGTATTTAACCTGCAAGGACAGTTGGTCTACTCAACCAAGTCGGGCGCCAAAGAAATCGCAACCGACGGCTGGGCTTCGGGAGTCTATATCATCCGCGTTACTACCGACAAGGGCAGTGCAGAGAAACGGGTGGTGAAGAATTAAAGATGTACGATTGTAAAGTGAAATTTTAACGCAAAGGCGCAAAGATTTTAACGCAAAGAGCGCAAAGGGTTAATGGTTGGTTTTTCTGCAACACACCCTTTGCGCTCTTTGCATAGGGTGCATTTCAAATTGTCGCATGGCGTCATTGCGAGCGTAGCGAAGCAATCCAGAATAATAAAAACCTTATTTCCTTATTTTTTCGTCTCCCGTAGGGAGATAATATTGGTAGAAAACGAATTAAAATCCTTGATACAGCGTGCCGTTAGGTACGCAATATCGAAAAATGCCAACATATTGCGTACCTAGTCGTTCTTAAAATATCATAAGTTATTAACAATCAATGGAATAATATCAGCAATCCCTGTATAATTCAACCATTTTTTGTATCTTTGTGGTCAAAAAAGTGGCAAATTATGTTAGGGAAGTTACCAGACAGGAATCAGCGCGAAATTTTTCGCACCCGGCTCGAAGATTTAATCGATCCTCATCACTCGTTGGCATTATTGGCAAATGCAATAGATTGGAAGTATTTTGAGGACGAGTTTAAGCCCTACTATTCGGACAGAGGTGCGCCGAGCGTTCCGATCCGTACGATGGTCGGTTGTTTGTTATTGAAACACCTGTACAATCTTGGAGATGAGAAGATACCTGAACATTGGCTACAGAATCAAAGCATTTTTAGACAATCCGTTTGATGGACATACGATTTTGCCCGCAAAAGTTATATTACCTCGCCGCTTGAAATTGTTTTTTAAGGAACGACTAATTAGAGGCTGGATTTTGCTCGGATTACCCTTAGCCTTGGTGTGTTGTTGTATTATGGAATGTAAGAAAATGTTGAAATGAAAAATACAATAATACATTGTATTTTCCGTTGTTTCGTTTTAATATCTTTATCAAATATGATTAGAACAATCGCAATTCTGTTAGTATTTTTATTTTGTAACAATCAAATAATTAAAAGTCAAAATATCATGAAGTTTGAATTAGTACAGTTGCCTTATGCAGCAGACGCATTAGAACCGGTAATCAGCAAGCAAACCATTGAATTTCACCATGGTAAGCACTTGCAAACGTATGTCAACAACCTGAACAACCTCGTTCCGGGAACAAAATTTGAAGCCGCCGACCTCGAAACCATCATCAAAGAATCGGATGGCGCCATCTTCAATAACGCCGGACAGATCTTGAACCACAATCTCTATTTCCTGCAATTCTCCCCGACAGGCGGCGGAAAACCCGACGGACAATTAGCAAAAGCCATTGACGCCACATGGGGCTCGTTCGAGAATTTCCAGAAAGAGTTTGAAACCGCCGGCACCGGCTTATTCGGCTCGGGATGGGTATGGCTGGCTGCCGACAATGACGGAAAACTCTCCATCCTCAAAGAACCCAACGCCGGAAATCCACTCACCAAAGGATTGAAACCGTTGCTCACTTTCGACGTCTGGGAACACGCCTACTACCTCGACTTCCAAAACCGCCGCGCCGACCAACTGAAAAGCCTCTGGAACATCGTGGATTGGAAAGTAGTGGAAAGCCGGTATTAAAACAATGACCGCCAACGACTTAAAACGCCTCACCGCGCTCCATGTTGATAAGTTTCGCAAAGAGCAGCAATGTTTCTTAGCCGAAGGACCGAAACTGTTGGACGAACTGCTACGCAGCCGTTTCACCATCAAGGCAATATATGCGCTCCCCGAATGGATTGACGCGGCTGAAAATATTCCGAAAAGGATAGATGTCGTAAAAGTATCGCCCAAGGAACTGTCGCGCATCAGCCAGTTGAAAACGCCGAATCAACTTGTGGCGGAGGTGATGATGAAAAATAATCCACAGCCGCCGCCGAGCGAAAACGAGTGGATTATCGCCTTGGACGACATCAACAATCCGGGCAACCTCGGAACCATCATCCGCACTGCCGACTGGTTTGGCATTCGCAATATTGTCTGTTCTATGACCTGCGCCGACGTCTATAATCCCAAAGTGATTCAAGCCTCAATGGGTTCATTTACACGGATTAACGTATTTTACACCGACTTGCAGCAGTGGCTTTCCGTCGAAACGCAAAAGACGCCGGTCTATGGCGCCGACATGAACGGTTGCTCGCTCTACGATGCCGACCTTGCGGAAAGCGGCATCCTGTTGATAGGCAATGAGTCGCACGGCATCTCGAAAAACCTTCATCCTCTCATCCGCAAAAAGATAGCAATACCCGCCTACGGCGGCGGAGCGGAATCACTCAACGCCTCCATCGCTACGGCGGTGATTCTGGCGGAGGTGAGACGGCGGTGTTAAAAGCACGCAGATGATACATCTCTGTGAACCTCTGTGGTCTTTGTGTCTCTGTGCTGAATATTTTTTTCAACACAGAGACACAGAGGACACAAAGTTTCACAGAGAAATTAATTTTTAATACGGTTGCTTTGGACAGTTTCGGCAACAGATAATTTTTACCCTATTTTCCCGTTGTCATATCTATTATTATTGTTTAAAAACCTTTTAACCTCATGAAAAAACTCTATTTTTCTTTCGTATTTTTCTTATTGATAGCCATCTCATTACCGGCACAGCAAAGTCCCGACGTTTTGAAGATTGGCAAAGTTTCAGGTCAAATCATTGACGCTCAGACCAATGAGCCATTGGAATATGCCACCATCGCCATCCTTCGCGAACGCGACAGCACGCTGGTTACAGGAACCATCACCGACAGAAGCGGAAATTTCCGGATTACCGACATCCCCGTCGGAAAATATTACGCCAAGATTGATTTTCTCGGATATAAAACGCTCTTAAAGAGCGGATTAACCATTACAGTGGACAATCCGGAGGTGAAACTACGGAAGATCCCGATTGAGCCATCGGCGAGCGCCCTCGAAATCGTTAACATTGTGGCGGACAAGCCGTTGTATCAAAACCAGATTGACCGGAAAGTGATCAATCCCGACAAGGACATCATGTCGGCAGGCGGAACGGCGCTCAACGTCTTGGAGAGCGCACCCTCGGTGGATGTTGACGTGGAAGGTAATGTCTCGTTGCGCGGCAACACCAGCGTTACCATCTTGATTGACGGTCGTCCGTCGGGCTATAGCGGCGAGTCGGCAGGGGATTTGTTACAGCAAATTCCGGCAAATGCCATTGACAGAGTGGAAGTTCTGACCAATCCATCGTCGAAATACAATCCCGAAGGCATCACCGGCATCATCAACATCGTGATGAAGAAGAACTCTTACGGAGGCTTCAACGGCAGCGTCAACGCCGGCATCGGAACACTGCTCGACTACGGCGCCGGCGCCAACCTCAACTACCGCAACGACAAAATCAACTTCTACTCCAACTTCGGACTCAACAACCGGAAAATGGAAATGACCGGCGAAAACAACCGACAGACTTTCAACCACGGCGACACCACAACCTACCTGCAAAACTCCAAGAATAACATGGAAGGCACCAACCTCTCCGCCCGCGCCGGTATAGACTTCTTTCTCAATCAAAAGAATACTTTTACCCTCACAGGAAATGTCAGCGGGAATCCTAATCCCAGAAAAAGCGAACAGCGTTCCGAATATGAAATCAGCAATAACAGCGGAGACATTTTAAACTATAACACAAAATCTAATGATGAAAACTCACGTTTCTCCTATAACGCAGGCGCCTTGTGGGAGACGACATTTACCAATAAAAACCACTTCCTGCTGTTCGACGCCTCTTTCGGAAAACGACAAAACGACGGCAATTCCAAATACGACGTGTACTCTTTCTCAGGGGACACGGTATGGTATTATCCCTACGATCGTCGAGAAACAGCAACCAATGGCTATACCCAAGACTTCGAAGGAAAAATTGACTACGCCATGCCGGTGAAACAAGACGGAAAATTTGAAGCCGGAGGGTCGGCGCGCTTGCGTACCATGGAAAGCGGAATGAATCAAACATCGTATGTGTTTGCTTTAGAGGAGCCACCGGTTGACACATTGATATTGTTATATAAGCCCGATTACAATTTCATCTATCACGAAAATGTTTACGCTCTGTATGCTCAATATGGCTCCAAAATAGGAGAATTTTCCTATCAAGCCGGACTAAGAGGAGAAATCGCACATACCAAAAGCGACTTGGCTGGAGCAGCAGGGGCATACGAATTTTATTTTCAGAACAACCTCAAACCCATACCTACCGAACTTTTTTGGGATACCATCTACCAAGACGCTTTAGACCCGCACAACTATTTCCAACTCTACCCCACTGCCTACCTCATGTACCAACTCAAAGAAAAGAACGAGTTGAAACTGAACTACTCGCGGCGCGTAAACCGTCCGGGACCGTGGAATCTGAATCCTTTTCAAGACTTTACCGACCCGCTGAACATCCGAATGGGAAACCCCGACCTGAAACCGGAATATATCAACTCCCTCGAATTAGACTTCTTCCGCTATCTGAAAGCAGGAAACACCTCAGCCACACTCTATTACCGCAATACTACCAACGTCATCTCACGGGTTACGGAAGTGGATCCTGTCAGCGGCGTGAGCATCTCAACATGGGACAACCTAAACACCAATAACGCCTACGGCTTGGAGTTGCTCTTCAATAATAAGTTCTTCAATATGTGGTCGCTCAACGCCAGCGCCAACTTCGGGTATTCCAAAATCAGCGGCGACCTTTCTACCTTAAACCAATCTCAGTCCATCAACAGAGGAAGTTTCTCATGGACTTTGCGTGCCAATAACTCGTTTCAGGTAACAGAGACCACTGCATTACAATTCAACGCCCGTTACGTAGGTCCCCGCATCACCGCACAGGGCGAGTTTCACGGATTTTTTGCCGGCGACGTCGGCTTCCGACAGGATTTCCTGCAAAAGACGCTCAGCCTCACCCTAAACGTGCGAGATGTGTTCAATACCATGAAGTTCTCCTCCACCAGCGAGTCGGAGTATTTCTATCAAACGTTCAGCCGCAAACCGAAAGGCTGCGTCGGATACCTGAGCCTGACATGGAAATTCGGCAACATGAGCATCCGCGACGCCAAAAAACGCCAAACACCCTCCTCCGAACAACAACAACGCGAACCGGATGAGGGGCTGGAGATGTTTTAATTTTTCGTACCTTTGCACTTTGATTATTGAATACAGGTTTATCATGGAGAATTATATTCGTTTCGATTGGGCAATAAAGCGGTTGTTGAGAGACAAAGCCGACTTTGGCGTAGTGAACGGCTTTTTGAGTTGTTTGCTCGAAAAGCAGATTTCTATAACGCAAGTCCTTGAGAGCGAGGGAAATAAAAGGCGTAAGAGAGATAAAATTAACCGAGTAGATATCTTGGTAGAGGACGAGACGGGTGAAAAAATCATCATTGAAATTCAAAACAACGACGAGATAGACTACTATCAAAGGATGTTGTATGGCGTTTCAAAAGTTGTTTGCGACTATCTGAAAGAGGGCGACAAGTACGAAAAGATAAAGAAGATATACTCCGTCAACATCGTTTATTTCAAATTCGGCGACGGGGAAGACTATGTTTATCACGGCTATACCGAATTTCGCGGCATCCATACCGGCGATTTGCTCAAACTCACCGAAAGTCAGCAAAAACGGATAAAGCGAGAAAAAGTGAGCGACATCTATCCCGAATATTACGTTTTGCGGGTAGAAAACTTCGATGATGTTGCTAAAACACCGTTAGACGAGTGGATATATTTTCTTAAAAATACAGCCGTCCCCGAGAAAATCACAGCGCCGGGCTTAAAAGAAGCACAGGAAAAACTACGAATAGACAACCTGTCGGAAGAAGAAAAGCGCGACTACTACGACCATCTGAAAAACATGAACTACGCCGTCAGCGCCATGGAAGCCAGTTGGTTAGCCGGCGAAGCCAAAGGATGGAAAAAAGGATGGGAAAAAGGATGGGAAGAAGGCGAAGCCATCGGCATCGAAAAAGGCGAAACCATCGGAAGAGAAAAAGCACGTGCCGAAAATAAAGTCAAAGAAGAACAAACAGTCATCAACAGTTATCACGCCGACATCCCCACCGCCACTATTGCCGCCATCACCAACCTTACCGTGGAACAAGTCATCGAAATTCTAAAACGAAACGGAATAGTAGTGAGACATGAGACATGAGACGTGAGGCTTCCCGTTATTGCGAGCGTAGCGAAGCAATCCAGAAAATTCGTAGCCATTCGTGCATTCGTGGCAAAAAAAACCGCAAAGAATAAAAGTCTTGTGTCTAACAGTCTCACATCTCACAATCTCACGTCTCACTCAGTTACTCAATTCTTCAGTTATTCAGTTATTATAAAAGTCGTATCTTTGCACCCATTTTAGCAACCCTGTAATTTATTATTAAATGAATAAAAATACCATCATTGGCTTTCTGCTCCTCATGGCGCTCTTTTTCGGATGGGCGTGGTGGACAAAGCCCTCACAGGAAGAACTGGCTCGACAAGCCGAACACAAACGCTATACGGATTCCGTCAATTACGTAAGAAAACGGCAAGCCGAAGCGCAACTCGCAGCGCAACAGCAAGCCCAGGCGGAAACGGAAAATATGCAAAACTTTCCCGACGTCAAACAACAAAACCTGATTAAAACCTTCGGACTCTTCAGCAACTCGTCCGAACAGGAAGAGACGTTTTTTACCATTGAGAATGAGGTATTTGAAATTACCATCTCCAACAAAAGCGGGACGGTTCATCAGGTATTGCTCAAAGATTACAAACGCCATGACAGTACTGCCGTAACGCTGTTTAACCCGAAAACAAAGAAATTCGCGCTGGGATTTTACGACAGAGAAGGACGTACCATCACAACGGAAAATCTCTATTACCAACCCGTTTGGTACGACACGCCGGAAGAGAACCTCATTTCGCTCAACAACGCCGACTCCATCCGTTTCGGAATGCGTCTTTGTGCCAACGACACCGCCGGCTCCTACAACCCGGACAAATATATCGAATACCGCTACACCATCCGCAAAAACGAATACATGCTGGGGTTTGACATCCTGTTTCACAATCTTCAAAACGACATTATATCACACACCAACAGCATCAATTTAGACTGGTACGCCGACCTGATGCGCAACGAGCAAGACCTTAAAAATGAACGCGAAAGAACCACCGTCTATTACAAAGTCTGGCAAGACAACGTTGATTATCTAAGCGACACCAAAGAGAGCGACGAGAAAGATCGCAAAACAGGGAATTTGAAATTGGACTGGGTCTCCTTTAAGTCGCGCTTTTTCGTCTCTACCTTGATTTCCAATGATCGTCCTTTCGAGGAAACCCGCATCAAAACCGAAGTCGTCGGACGGCTCACCGGCAACGAACACTATCTGCAAAGCATGGACGTCTCTCTTGCGCTACCGTATGAAGCACACAACGACTACACCATCCCCATGAGTTTCTATTTCGGTCCCAACAAATACCATACATTGAAAAACTATGGCATGGATTTGGAAAAATTGGTTCCTTTGGGCGGATGGATCATCTCGTGGATTAACAAAGGCGTCGTTTGGGCGTTCGACCTGATGAGTTCGTGGAATTGGAACTACGGCATCATCATCTTAGTATTGGCTATACTCATCAAAATCATCTTATTCCCAATAGCAACGAAATCGTATCGCTCTCAGGCTGTGATGAAGGTGTTGAAACCCGAAATCGAAGAAATCAGCAAAAAATTCCCCAACAAGGAAGACGCCATGAAGAAACAACAGGCAACGATGGCGCTCTATAAACAAGCCGGCATCAATCCGTTGGGCGGGTGCTTGCCGCTGCTGCTGCAAATGCCTATATTGTTTGCGATGTTCCGTTTCTTCCCGTCGTCCATTGAGTTGCGACAGGCGGGTTTCCTCTGGGCGCATGACCTTTCGTCGTATGACAGCATTTTGGATTTGGGATTTACTATTCCGTTTTACGGTGACCATGTCAGTCTTTTTGCCCTGCTGATGGCGGTTTCGACATTCATCTACACCCATATCAGCATGAAAAATCAAGCCGGAAACTCGCAAATGCCGGGGATGAAATTTATGATGTACGCTATGCCGATAATGTTCATCGGGTTGTTTAACAGTTATGCCTCCGCCCTATCCTATTACTACTTCCTTTTCAACATTTTAACATTTGCCCAGATGTACATCATGCGCTTTTTCATTGACGAAGCGAAAATCCATCAAAAAGTAAAAGAAGCCAAAGGAAAACCGCCAAAAAAATCACGCTGGATGCAACGCATGGAAGAGATGGCGAAACAACAACAGCAGGCACGCAGAAGCGCTTCCGCGCCTGTTTCAAAGAAGAAAAAAGGAGGATAGAGTATGATAAAATTTCCATACCTTTGCAATCAAATAAAAATTCGTTATGGCACATTATCTTGACCCAAAGAATGATTTAACGTTCAAGCGCGTTTTCGGCGAGCACAAGCATCTTTGTATGAGTTTGATTAACAGCATGTTGCCGTTAGAAAAGCCGATTGTCAGTCTCGAATATAATTCGGGCGAGTTGGTACCCGAATTGACGGATATATTGCGTAATACGAGTGTTGACGTGCGCTGTACAGATGAAGACGGGCGGCAGTTTATCGTTGAAATGCAAATGTACTGGTCGGAAAGTTTTAAAAGTCGCGTTTTGCTCAACGCCTCGAAAGCGTACGTCAAGCAGTTGGACAAGGCACAGGATTTCAAATTGCTACAGCCCGTCTATGCCTTAACCTTTGTCAACGACACCTTTGAAGTAGCGCCCGAAATGAAAGATGAATATTACCATTACTACAAGATTGTCAACATCAAAGACACCGAAAAACAGATTGAAGGATTGGAATTCCTCTTTGTTGAACTTCCGAAGTTTAAACCGCAAAGGCGTGCAGAGAAGAAACTGCACGAACTGTGGCTTCGCTTTCTGACAGAGATTAACGAAAGCATTCAGAAAGTCCCCGAAGAGTTGTTGGAGAATGAATACACCCGCGAAGCTGTCAGTTACATGGAAACAGCAGCCTATACGAAAGCGCAGTTAGACGCCTACGACCAGTGGAAAATTGACGCCATGACCGAGCGTAGCGTCTTGGACGAGGCATTGCGAAAAGGACGTGCTGAAGGACTCTCCGAAGGCGAAGCCATCGGCATCGAAAAAGAACGAATACAAGTCACCATCAACAGCCACAACGCCGGTATCCCCATCCCCACCATCGCCGCCATCACCAACCTCTCCGTTGAGCAAGTTTCCGAAATACTGAAACAGCATAACGTACTTTATAATGAATAAAAACCATACATCATAATTAATAAAGAAAGAGATGAAAGAAACCCCATTCACAAAGTTTCATATAGCATTAGGAGCCAAGATGGTGCCTTTTGCAGGATTTAACATGCCGGTTCAATACGAAGGGCTTATTACAGAACACGTTAACGTGCGCGAAAAACTCGGCGTCTTCGACGTATCGCACATGGGCGAGGTTTGGGTCAAAGGTCCCAAAGCTTTCGACTTTGTGCAATACGTTACCACCAACGACGTCGCCGTCCTCACCGACGGAAAAATACAATACAGTTGCTTCCCAAACGGAAAAGGTGGCATCGTGGACGACCTCTTGGTCTATCGCATTGACAGTGAGACATACCTGTTAGTCATCAACGCCGCCAACATCGAAAAAGACTGGGCGCACCTCTCCGCAATCGCCAAAGAGAAAGGATTGGAAGTCGGCAAAGAACTCTACAACGCCTCCGACGAGATAGCGCAATTAGCCGTGCAGGGACCGCTGGCACTCAAAGCCATGCAGGAATGTACCGACACGCCCGTCGAAGATATGGAGTACTACACCTTCAAAAAACTCACCTTCGCGGGCTGCGAAGTCATCTTCTCAACGACGGGCTACACCGGCGCCGGCGGCTGCGAAATCTATCTCGCCAACAAAGACGCCGACACCATCTGGAACGCCGTGATGAACGCCGGAGAGAAATACGGTCTGAAACCCGCCGGATTGGGCGCACGCGACACCCTGCGTCTGGAGATGGGATTCTGCCTCTACGGACACGAAATCAACGACGAAATCTCCCCCATAGAAGCAGGTCTGGGCTGGATTACCAAGTTCACCGACGGCAACAACTTCTTAGACCGCAACCGTTTTGAAGAACAAAAGGCAAACGGCGTCGCCCGTAAGATAGCCGGCTTCGAGATGGTTGACCGCGGCATCCCGCGTCAAGACTACGAAGTGTTCGACGCCGAAGGCAATAAGATAGGAACCGTTTGCTCCGGCACACAAGCGCCATCACTGAATAAAGCCGTCGGAACAGCCTTGATAAAAGCCGCTTTCGCCAAACCGGATAACGAAATCTATATCGGCGTGCGCGACAAAATGCTGAAGGCTAAGGTGGTGAAGATGCCGTTTTATAAGAAATAAACGCTCCATGTCCCTAAAACCCAAAACCATCAGCATCAAGAACAAAAAAGCGTCCTATCAATACTTTTTGATGGACAGTTTCACTGCGGGCATCCAACTGACGGGGACAGAGATAAAGTCCATACGGGAAGGCAAAGCCTCGCTCGGCGAAGCCTACTGCGTCTTCGACGCCGACGAGCTCTTCCTCAAAAACGCCCACATCGCCGAATACGAATACGGCACCTACGCCAACCACGACCCCAAACGCGACCGCAAACTGCTGCTGACACGACGCGAACTCAAAAAACTGCAAAACAAAGTCAAAGAGAAAGGCTTCACCATCATTCCCGTCCAACTCTTTACCAACGACAAAGGGTTGGCAAAGTTGGAAATCGCATTAGCACGCGGCAAACACTACTACGACAAACGCGAAACCCTCAAAAAAAGCGACGCCAAGAAAGATATTCACAGGATGGTAAAACAACTTTCTTCGTAAAATTCCTCCCCATCTGCGTAAATTTACGAAGAAAAAAACTTTCCATCTACGTAAAATTACGTATATTTAGTATTTCAAAAAGTCGTATCTTTGCAACCTAAAAATTGTAGTAACGATATATAATTTAAACGATATAATAATCATAATAATAATTAAAAACTACACATCATGGGATTTATTAAAGCATTCTCAGGCGCGATTGGCGGCATGTTTGCCGACCAATGGAAAGACTTCTTAACACCACAACCAAACGTACCCGGCACCGCAGCATTGTTTGAGGCTGTACCGCAGGGACAAAACGCAGGGCGTGGCTCGAACACAGGCGGTTCGAAAAACATCATCACCAACGGCAGTAAGATCATCGTGCCGGAGGGAACAGCGCTCATCACACTACAAGATGGCGCCATCACCGGCTTCGTTGCCGAGGCAGGAGGGTTTGAATACCGGTCGGACGACCAAAACTCAAAATCGTTCTTCTCCGGCGACGGAATCATCTCATCTACCATCAAAACCTCTTGGGAGCGGTTCAAATTCGGTGGACAGCCCGGAGCGCAACAGTTAGCGTTCTACGTGAACCTGAAAGAGATTCCAAACAACAGATTCGGCACGCAATCGGAAATCTATTGGGACGACGCCTATCTCGGCGCGCAGGTCGGAGCCGTTACACGCGGCACCTACACGATGAAAATCATTGACCCGATACTCTTCGTGAAAAACTTCGTCCCCGCCAAGTATCTGCAACCGGACGCCCCCGTGTTCGACTTCGCAGACATGGACAACGACGCCGGAGCGCAACTCTTCAACGAAGTAGTAGGCAGCCTCTCCGCAGCATTCTCCAACTACACCAACGACCCCAGCAAAGGCAACCGCATCACCAAGATTCAGGGCGACCAAATCGGTTTCGCGCAATCGCTGACGCAAGCCGTCGAAGACGGTTATCAATGGAAAACAGACCGCGGCTTGGAAATCGTAAAAGTAGCATTAGTAGCCATCGAATACGACGACGACACGAAAGCATTGTTGAGCGATGTTAAAAAGGCAGACGCCCTGTCGGGTGCGCGTGGCAATTCGTTTATGCAACAATCTGTTGCCCGCGGCATGCAGGCAGCAGGCGAGAACCCCGCCGGAGGCGGCGGAATGGGCATGGCTTTCATGGGAATGGGCATGAACGCCGCCGGAGGCATGATGGGCGGTATGCAGCAACAAGGCGGAACGCCGCAGTCGCAGTTTATCCAAAACCAACCCATACAACAACAACCGCAACAAGCCCCTCCCCCACCGATGCCACCGCAACAAACCATGTTTCACGCGATGATGAACGGCGCACAGCAAGGTCCTTTCGACACAGCACAATTACAACAAATGGCACAAATGGGACAACTGACGCCAAACACCATGGTCTGGTGTGCCGGAATGCCCGCATGGGCTACCGCAGGAACAGTACCGACGCTGGCAGCGCTCTTCGGAGCGGTTCCACCGCCGCCACCGCCACCACCGCCGGTAATGTAAATTAATAAGTAACAAAAAAGAAATCTAAAATGGACAATAACATTCAAACCAAGGTCGAAGTTACCATGAACGGTAGAATAGACCACGAAGTATGGTCGGCAGGACAGACGGCGACGGTATCATTTAACCGTTTCCCTGTCTCTGTTGACGAGTTCCGGCAACTACGCGAGCAAATCGGAGGCGAGCCTCACGGCGCTATCGCGTTGCAGGTCATGGCTTACCAAATGTTTCTCCGCGACAAAACCATCGGCAAGGAGTGCATTGAGTTGAATAACCTGAAAGCCAATGTTAATTCGGCGGTAACCCGTCTCACCGAGTTGAATCGCCCCAACGACTCTTATGCGAGACCCTATCAAATGGCAGCATATCTGAAAGGCGCGACGTGGGAAAACGGCTATGCCCCCGATAAGCCCTATACCGTAACATTAAGAACACGACCGGGCGTGAAGCACGAAAACAGCAACACGTTCCAAGCGATGATTCTCTACTTAGACATCAACGTCGAAGGCGGAAAAGACAAAGGATGGAGTCCGGTCAGCGTCGTTAAAACGCTGAGACCCGGAGAGACAAGCGAAGGAAAATACTTCATCGTAAACGACAGTTGCGACATGTATTCGCAGGTAAGAGACGTCTCGTTTGCCAAACCATTTGCAGGGTTGGATTAATCAAAAACCTTTAAAATCATTAATATCATGCAAGAGAGTAATGAAATAAACGAACCCCAAAGCGTTCAAACAGACGCTGGCGCAGCAAACGAACCCAAAATCGTTCAAACAGACACCGGCGCAAAAGACGGACAGAACAAATGTCCCAAGTGCGGAGCAACAGACATTTCGCTTAATATGAACAGCGGACTTTTACGATGTAACTTTTGCCGGCACGAGTTTGAGCCGGAGAAAGTGGCAGGCTTAGAGACCGATTTAAGCAAGTTGGAAGGTCAGGTAATCGGCTCCGGCGCTCAAGACATTGCGGCTGATAGCAACGATGTGGTAACTTTCAGATGCAGTAGTTGCGGCGCAGAAGTGGTCATTGACACCAACGAAGCGCTGCAAGCGCGATGCCACTGGTGCCGTAATACCTTATCTATCGGACAGCAGATTCCCAATGGCGCCGTCCCCGATGTAGTGTTACCGTTTAAGATAAAGAAAGATGAGGCAAAAGCCGAAATCGAGAAATTTGTGGGCAAACGACAGTTTTTCGCACACCCGCAGTTCAAAAAAGAGTTCTCCGCCGAAAACGTCATGAGTGTCTATCTGCCCTACATGGTGGTGGACGTTAATGCGCACGCCAACCTCTCGGGGCAAGGCGAACACCTCATCAGAAAATACACGCGCGGCACCGGAAATGACAAAAAGACCTATTACGACGCCGACCTGTATAACGTCGAAAGAGAATTTGACATCATCGTGGACGGACTCACCGTCGAATCAAGCGCCGACAAACTCAACAACAAAGCCTCCAATAAAACCAACAACATCATCAACTCCATCATGCCCTTCGACACCGAAAACAGCGTGAAATGGAATGCCAATTACCTGAAAGGCTGTACATCGGAAAAACGAGATACCAATATTGACCAGTTAAAACCCATTGTCAACGCCCAAGCGAAAGACATCTCACGGTACAAAGCGAACGAGACCTTGAAAGAGTATGACCGCGGCGTCGCCTGGTCGAAAGAAGAACTGAACGTAAAAGGCGAACAATGGAAAGCGGCATATCTGCCCGTGTGGCTCTACAGTTATTTCCAAAAAGATAAAAAACTGTTGCACTACGTAGCCGTCAACGCCAGAACCAAAGAAACAATGGGCAGCGTGCCAATCAACATGCCAAAACTGTTTGGCATATCCGCCATCGTAGAGGCGATAGGATTTGTACTTTTCTTGCTAACATACTTCTTTGTTGACTCCGACTACAGTTGGCTCTTACTGACAGCAGGATTCATCTATTACGCCATCATGTATTCGAAATACCGTAACAAAAGCGCCCGCCATTACCACGAAAAGGAGACAAAAGCCACCATGGACAACCTCCGAAAAGCAGACACGCTCGTTACAAGACGAACAGGACTCACCAATGCACGAATGATTGGAGCGAATAATACGGCGGTACGGGGGAGTACGGTGTGATACAATAAAATGGCACAGATTTTGTTTATAGTTTTAATCTTATTTTTAAAAACTTAAATTTTCATCTTATGAAGAAGATCATCATCATTTTATTTTTCGCAGGGATTGCCGCCGTTGGATTTTCTCAACAAAAAATTCAGCCCGATTGGCAAGATTTCACCAAAGTAGTCAACGCAGAGACCGGACAGAACAAAATCAGCGTCATCTACGTTTACACTACACCTTGCGATTTGTGTACCACCACCGAAGAGACCATCCTGGCAGACACCACGGTAGTCGGCGTGTTGAAGAGAAACTTTATCGCTACAAAATTCGACGCGAGAACCAGAGAAAACGTTGTCGTTAAAGGTCAGTCGTACCCCTACTCAGGCAATGAAGAGCATGGAACCAACATCTACGCTATCATGTTAGTGGATGGTATAATGGGCTTTCCTACATTCGTTTTCCTGAACAAGGATGGCGAAAAAATCGGAAAACACTATTTCACCAAGGATTTCGCTCCCGTTAAGGACATCGCAGAATTTCTGCAAATCCTACAATACTACTCATCGGGCGCTTACGAAGAAACATCCTACGAGGAGTGGGTTAAAACGCAGTAGTTGTTCACCGCAAAGAACGCTAAGAAAGCACAAAGGAGGCAATAACGCCATTGCGTCCTTTGTGGTTTTTCTTTGCGTCCTTTGCGGTTAATACTTTGAATAATGGTAGACATCAATTTTTTCCCCCCTGAAAAAGACGACATCGTCAATGCCGCTCACCGCATAGCGCCATACATCCGTCGCACGCCCGTGTTGACGTGCGACGACATCAACGAGCGTTACAATACGGAGTTGTTCTTCAAATGCGAAAACTTTCAACAAGCCGGCTCGTTCAAGTCGCGGGGCGCGTGTAACAACCTACTCCAACTGACGCCCGAAGAGCGACAACGCGGCGTATGCACCCACTCATCGGGAAACCACGCCGCCGCCTTGGCACGCGCCGCCAAGTTGTTTGGGACAAAAGCCTTCATCGTGATGCCCCAAAACTCGGAAAAAGTGAAGATAGAAGCAGTAAGAAACTACGGCGGCAAGATCTTCTTCTGCGAACCCATCCTCGAAGCCAGAGAAGCCGCCCTGCAACAAATCCAACAGCAGACGGGCGCCATCGAAATCCACCCCTACAACAACCTACGCACCATCACCGGACAGGCTACCGCCTGCAAAGAACTGATAGAACAGTGCGACGACAACTTAGACCTCATCATCGCGCCGGTCGGCGGCGGCGGACTGCTCAGCGGCACGGCTCTTTCAGCACGCTATTTCGGCAACAACATCCGCGTCATCGCCGGAGAGCCGGAAGGCGCCGACGACGCCGCACAGTCGTTCTATTCGGGAAAACTAATCCCCGTCCGGCAGCCCAATACCATCGCCGACGGACTGCGCACCTCGCTCGGCTCATACACCTTCCCCATCATCGCCAACTACGTTTACGACATCTATCCCGTCTCCGAAGAAGCCATCGTCGCAGCCATGAAACGCATCTTCGATAAGATGAAAATCGTCGTAGAGCCATCGGCGGCGGTAGCGTTAGCCGTGGTCATGGAAAACGTCAGCAAGTTTATCGGGAAAAAAACCGGCATCATCCTCTCAGGAGGAAATATTGAGGTGAGGCGGATGGCGGAGATTTTGGGAGGATAGATGATTATTTATTGAAAAATCGTACATTTGCACCTGATTATAAACAAAAAGCGTATCTTTGCAGCGTTGAAATAAAATAGATTATGATAGTAGCAAATATTTCAGATTTCGGTCAAAATGTGGAAACATATCTCGACAAAGTTTCAAGTAATTTCGAATCTTTAATGGTTAATCATGGGGAAAATGAAAATGTAGCAATCATTTCGCTAGGAGAATATAATTCATTGGTAACTACAAATCATGAACTATCGTCTCGAAAAAACGAAGCAAGATTGGATTCTGCAATAGAAAAATTAAGAGGAAGAAAATCGTTTGAGAAATCTTTAATCGAAGTGTAAAATGAAATATGTTTTTGTAGATGAATCGTGGGAAGATTAGCGGTGCACCGTGGTTTGAATATCAAGAATCTATTATTACTGTTGTGATAGAAAACGGTGTTACAACGATTGGAAGTGGGGCTTTTTACTGGTGTAAGGCTCTTGACTCTATTACCATTCCAAACGGCGTTATTACGATTGGAGGTAAGGCTTTTGAGCATTGCTTTACTCTTAAATCCATTACCATTCCAGACGGGGTTACAACGATTGGAGATCTAGCTTTTTGCGGTTGCTCTGCTCTTAAATCTATTATCCTTCCATTGCCCCCCATTTTATTAAAAATCACATGATTATTGCCCCCAATAATAAAAAAATATTATCTTTGCACCTGAATAAAGATAGAAAGGACAAAATAGTAGTTTTATGATTATCAAATCATGAGTACAAAAATATACACCATAGAACGCCCCGACATTTCCTCTTTCGCCCCGCTCCAAAGTTCTTTCATGGCGTTGCTCGGAGAGCGGGAGCGGCAATCCGTCGAACGCACCCGTAAAGAGAAGGATAAAATCGAAAAAATATTAGGTTGGGCGATGTGCCGTCTGGAGGCGTCATCGCGCTACGGCGTTCCTCCGGTAGAGATACGGATTGATTTCCATGAAAAAGGGAAACCTTTTTTTCCCGACTTTCCTGATTTTAAGTTCAACATCTCGCATGGCGGCGGCATCGTCGCCGTTGCGTTCTGCGACCATCACGAAGTCGGCATAGACGTCGAATCCGGCGCCAGAAAAGTCAATCCGATGATTGCCGAACGCTTTTTCACTCCGGCGGAAGCGGAGTTTCTGCAAAAAACGCCCCCACAACAACGTTCACACGCCTTTCTACGCCTCTGGACAGTCAAAGAAGCCTACCTGAAAATGACGGGCGACGGATTATCAAAACCGCTCAATTCCTTTGAAATACAACATCATGGAGACGAAATAAAAATATACGAAGATGGCAAAGTGCAGGATTGCACGGTTTTTCAATACGAAACAGACCAACAACAGATTATCACCGTCTGCGTAAATACATTCCCATTTCCCGAAAAAAAGGTTAAGAAAAAGTTTGAGGTGCTAAAATTTCTGTTGAATACACCAAAAAAAGTTGTACCTTCGCCGAAAATTTATTGGCAATGACACCCAACAACAATAAAATGCAAAAGGTACACATCATCGGCGACAGAGCCTTGATAAAACCTACCAAAGAGGAAAAAATCACAAAAAGCGGTCTCTTTTTGCCTCCGGGATATAAAGAGAAAGAGGAAGTCCAAAGAGGATATATTATCAAAACAGGACCGGGATACCCCATCCCCAACATCAACGACGACACCGACAACCTCTGGAAACAATCCGACAACATGCAACGCTACATGCCTCTCCAAGTACAGGAAAGCGACCTGGCGCTCTTCCTGCAAAGAAACAGCGTCGAAATCATCTACGACGACGAAAGATACTTTATCGTCAATCAGCACAATATCCTGCTCGTAGAACGGGATCTCGATGTATAAAATACGTTGCGGGTGAGATAATTATAATTATTTTCAGCACAGAGGCACAGGCAGGTTACACAGAGTTTTTTTTTATCTCTTTAAATTTTTAAATCTATCCAATCACGCTAATCCTCTAATCCTGAAAATCATGGTTCAGACATTCACCTCAGTTCTCAACTCTCAACTACCTCGCCACCACCTTTCCCGTCCTACTTCCCGACCGAATGATATACACGCCGCTAACCGGTAGCGCGACGTTCGCCGTTTCATCGGCAGCAACACCTTGATACACAAGTTTTTCCAAGATGTCATACACGCGCCATGTTTCGCCGACGATGAGTCCGCTGACGTACAGGATTCTGTTTTGGGTATATGCTTTCAATGGGTTGGGTTGTGTCATACCGAAAGTTGTATTCATAACGAGGTTCTTCCGGATTCCAATAAAGATATCCCTTACACCCTCAAGGAGTAACATAATCTTTACGGTACATAAAAGATATAATACAGTGAAAATACAAATTCAAAATGAATTGAAAATGAATAGGTTGCATTTTTGTTACATAAGAGAGAGAACCATGTATGATGAAATTACAATCCCTTATTCAAATGGATGCCTCCTGTCGAAGTCCGGTTGGTAATTTTCGGCGCTTTCCAATTCCTGTATCCAGCCGTTTTCCAAGCCGAGTGTTTCCATTTCGTCTATAATTATTTCATATTCAGCATGATATAAATTCCGGTTGAGTTCCGGAATTGGGAGTGGGCGGGGTGGATAGTACTGCGACATCAGCGAGATATGGAGGTCTGGGTCAATGTTGGCAATGGCTCGCAGTACGCCTTTGCTGTTTTCGACATACCCGGGCAAAACCAGGTGCCGTATGATGATGCCGTTGCGTGCAATTCCGTGATTGTCAAGTGTTAACTTTGCGCCTTTTTGCCTGTACATGAGTTTCAGTGCATCAACGGTTTTTTCAACATAATTGGCGACGTCCGAGAAACGGGCAGATAAGGCGTTGTCGGAATATTTGAAGTCGGGGAGATAAACATCCACATAATCAGCGAGATATTCCAAGATGTCGGGCGTTTCATAGCCATTGGTGTTATAGACGACGGTGGGCGTATAACCTTGACGGTGAAGTATTTGTATGACTTCAACCATTTGCAGTGAAAAATGTGTGGGGGAGACAAAGCCGAGCATGTCGGTTTTTGTTTTTTCCATCACGCTGATGATTTCCCTGACAAATCTGTCTTTATTGTATTCATATTCAACTGTTTCACCGTCATTTCGACTGATTTGATAATTTTGGCAATAGACGCACCGGAGGTTACAGTGGGCGAAAAACACGTTGCAGATTCCTTTTTCTCCCGAAATGGCAGGTTCTTCGCCATGATGAATGCAGACGGAAGAGACCAAGGGTTTGATGCCCGACTTGCAGTATCCCAATGCTCCCGCAGTGCGGTCAACGCCGCAGCGACGCGGACATAAATGGCACTGTCTCAGAGTTAAAATGATGTTGGTCTCAGACATATTGCAACGAGGTCTCTTTCATAAACTTCTCTTCCAGCACCTCCACGATGCGTTTCACGATGTCGCGCCGGATGTCCATGTGGTCAATCATGGCGGGGTCTTGGTAGGCTTCGTTGATTTTGGTTCCTACCACCATATCTATGATTTCGCTGTTGAGCAGATGTTTGATGATTAGGTCGGCAGGGCCTTTTCCGAAGTTGTGGTTATCCCTATAAGTTTTTAATATTTGCGCCACACGGTTCAGGGTGATAGTTCCTTCGGTAACCAATTCTATTCCTTCCATCATGGAGATGGGGGGCAGGGTCGGGTCGGCGATTTCGTTGTCGTAGGTGATTTTACGGTTTAGTTCTCTGGAGATAATCTGCGAGGTAGTGGCGCCGCAAATGATGATTTTTTCTTTAAAATCGGCTACTCTTTGGGCGAACTGCCTATCGTTTTTGCTGTCGAATGGCGGTCCGGTGCATATCAGGAGGCGGCGCGGATAACGAAAATAGACAACGGCACAACTTGTGTCATCCTGCAAATCCATCATGTCGTTATTTTGCGCCATCGTTACGATTTTCGACGCCAGCGTTGACGCCGAGATGTCGGGCGTGTCGGCAATCAGTTTTTGGGCATATTCCACTACCGCTTCGCGTCCCCATCCCATCGTATATTTGTAGCCCAAGCCCGACTGGGTTACGCCGTCGGAACAGAAGACGATGCGGTCTTCCCGATATGCCTGAAACTTGCAAAAGTGGATTTCGTTGTCATAAATCTTAGCGGTGTTGATGGTGACAGTTTCCCAGCCCGGGTCGAAGATTTTTTTCCCACGGATGATGGTGGTTTCCGGATTCCCGTACTCTAAGATGGCGACTTCGTTTTTAGCGTTGATGTCAATGATGGTAAAGGTGGCGTAACTGCTGACGCCTTCTGCACGTGCCGGCAAGGTGTTGATGATGGTTTCCGCCGTTTTCACGTAGTCGGCGTGTTCTTCGGTGAAGTTCAGCGCCATCGTTGCCGTGAGCGTCGCCAGGATGTTGGCTTTCACTCCATGCCCCATGCCGTCGGATAGCACGATGATGGTTCTGTCTTCACTGCGAATGCGTTTTGATAAAAAAACATCACCGCAAATACGCTCTTCCCAATGATTTTTCTGTTTGCAATTGACTTCTATGTGTATTTTTTCGTCCATATATTTTTCCTATTTACAACTGCAAAGGTACAATTTTTCCGCAACTACAAAAAATAATTGCCCGTGTAGAATAGTCAGGGGGAGGTCGGGTTTGGGAATGGGGCGAGAGCCTCATATTTTTGGTATTCTGATATTTGCCGGACTAACAATCAGATAATTAGCTTTTTTGCAGCCATCTTTGTGCCTTTTATATAACAAACATTCTCAAGTACGTTCATCTAGTTGATTTTCAATTTTTTCCATTTCTTTTCGTATTTTGTTTAATCTTTTTTTGAGCCTTTCACTTTCATTGGTTTTGAGTAACGATTCGTCGTATTCTGTTTTTGTTTTTACTAATGTGTACAGGATTCTTTTTGTGTTTGTTCAGGTGGCAACGTGGCGATGTATTCTTGCAAAACTCTTTCCATCTTCTTTTCACAATCTTTCATCTGATTTTGCAGATAATGATAACGCCAATCCATGTTTTGTCTTAAGCTTCTTTGCTTTACTTGCTTTCTTTTTTGACATAAATCCTCCTTTTAATAAATACTATCAAGCCCGGCGGTTTTAACGTAATGTAGTCTTTTATGTGGACTCTAATGTACCAAGTATTTCATTACCAACAACAGAAACCGTACTCTGTGATGGAATTTAATCCCAAACACAATCTTGGCTTACTTGCTTGATAGAATGACCACAAAGTTATTCTTTTTTTTCATTTTACAACGGAAAATACCCACTCTGTGCTGAAAAATCAGACAAAAAACCGTATTTTTGCACCCATCATTTACAACAAACCCTATTCAAATGAAAAAACTCATTTTTGCAACGCACAACAGCCACAAACTGCGTGAGATTCAGGAACTTCTGAGCAGTTTTTACCAAGTCATCGGACTTCACGAATTGGGCTTCGATGAGGATATTCCCGAAACAGCCGACACGTTGGAAGGCAATGCCGCCATTAAAGCGGAATATGTTTACGACAAACTCGGCATAGATTGTTTTTCCGATGACACCGGCTTGGAGATAGAGGCGTTGCAGGGCGCCCCCGGCGTCTATTCCGCACGTTTCGCAGGCGAAAACTGTACCTTCGCAGACAATGTGAACAAAGTTTTACACCTGTTGCAGGGCATTGCCAATCGAAAAGCCTGTTTCAGAAGTGTTATCTGTCTGATTATGGACGATAAAAGATATTTTTTTGAGGGCAAAGTCGAAGGGAAAATCATTGAAATGCAGCGAGGTACGGACGGCTTCGGATACGACCCCGTTTTTCTTCCCGACGACTACACAGAGACCTTCGCCGAGATGCCGCTCGAAGAGAAAAACCGCATCAGCCATCGCGGTATCGCCACTCAAAAACTAATCGCTTTCCTACATGAGATACGTTGATATTCACCGCCACCCACCGCTATCCGGCGATAACGACGATGTCATCTCCATTGTTGACATCTCGTCGCCCGACGCTCACACCTGTGTGAAAACGCTGTGTTTTCGTCATTGCGAGCGTAGCGAAGCAATCCAGAGCGTTGATGCGCAATGGGTTGCTTCGGGCTATCGCCCTCGCAATGACGTCGCTACTCACTTTTCACACAGGCTGGCTCACGCCGATTTGCAATCAGTGCGTCCCGTTTGCTCCTACGGCATCCATCCATGGTTTCTAACTGCGGAAAACGCTGATCAGCAGTTGTTTCAATTGGAACATTTACTGCAACACGACGCCATCGTCGCCATCGGCGAAGTCGGATTGGACGCCGTGCGCGGCGCTGGAATGGAGGCACAGCAGCGTGTTTTTGAAAAAGTCATCTCGCTGTCGGAACAGTATCAAAAACCGCTAATCATCCACTGCGTAAAGGCGTGGGACAAACTCCTGTCGTTGCATAAAAACCGAAAAGCAACCCAAACATGGATTGTCCACGGATTTCAGGGCAACTACGAATTAGCATCACAACTCCTCAATCGCAAGATGAGGCTCTCTTTCGGCACCAAACTGTTGAAAGACGACAGGTTGCAAACCGTCTTTTCTAGAATTCCCATAGATTCGCTCTTTTTGGAAACAGATGATGCGGAGGTTGACATTGCCGATGTTTACCTTGCGGCGGCAGCGATAAGAAAGATGGAGATGGAAAGTCTGAAACATGTTGTATTTGAGAACTTTACAAGTATGTCATTGATTCTATCTTCGGCATCACCGCGGGGATAATACAATCGACAAACCTCTGCCGGAGCCAAATCTAAATTGGTAAAATAGGCGCAGTAACGGTAATTTTTATAGGCTTCTTCTTCAGGAAAAAGTGTTAGGGTTTTCCCTGTTGCCTGTGGACGAACCGATATTTGGTAGTGTCATATATTGGTTGATTATTACAGAAATAAGAAAAAATATGGGGATTGCGATGGGGGCAGAGTGGCTTTTGGTGTTTTTTAGATATATGGCAAAGTGCGTATTTATACCCATGCAAAAATGGGTATAAATAGCCTTTTTTATCAAAAATATTGGTTTTACCTTTGTACCCTGAAAAAATGTTTTTTTGTTGTGTAATTAACAATGCTATGTTTATGAATAAAAGTCTATTAATGAGGAAGTTAAGCGTTTTGGGAGTGATTTTGTTTTTCTGTTTTTCCGTAACGTCTGTTGCGCAGACGGAAGAAGAGGTATCTGTGCCGTCGGAATCGGAAAAAGGCGTCATCAAGAAAAAAGGTTGGAATTTCGGAGCGCTGCCGACCATCACCTACAGTTCCGACTTGGGATTGCAATACGGGGCGTTGGTGAATCTGTTCGACTACGGCGAGTCATCGTACCCTGTGTACGAACAGAGTTTGTACCTTGAGGTGTCGCGGTTTACGAAGGGGACGGGCAATAACCGTTTCTACTGGGACACCAAGAAATTGATACCGGGCGTGCGGATGATGTCTGACATCAGTTACATTACCGATAAAGCCGCCCCGTTGTACGGTTTCAACGGCTACGAGTCGGTCTATCATCCGGACTTTATAGACGAAGACGCCGACGAGTTTGTCTCGAAGTTTTTTTACAACTACCAACGCAGTTTTTTAAGAGCGAACGTTGATTTCTCGTGGAACATCGGCAATCCGCACATCAAATATTTTGCGGGGTTTAATCTGTTGAATTTCAAGGTGGACAGAGTTGATTTCGACAAGTTGAAAAAGTCCGATACGACGACCTTGTACGATTTATACGTTGCCAACAACATCATCACAGAAAGGGAAAAAGACGGCGGTTTTTCGACCCATCTGCGGCTTGGCGCGGCGTTCGATACCCGAAACCATGAAAAAACCCCGTCGAAAGGTATTCTCACGGAGTTGATGCTCGACATCTCGCCGGACTTTCTCGGCAACATGAACGGGTTTTCACACGGTGTCGTCGCGCTGTCGCACAAACAGTTTATTCCGCTTTTGGAAAATCAACGGTTGATAGGCGTCTATCGCGTCGTTGTACAACAAAAAGTGTTCGGAGAAATCCCGTTTTTTCTCTCTCAAAATATGAACTACATCTGGCTGGGACGTTTTGTGAATGAGGGCGTCGGCGGGGCTACGACTGTCAGAGGCATTCTGAAAAACAGCGTCATTGGCGACGGCGCCGCCTTTGCCAATGTGGAACTGCGGGGCATCGTTACGAATTTCAAATTTATCAAACAGAACTGGTCGCTCTACCTGAACGGCTTTTGCGACGGCGGGATGGTCTATGACAAAAGAAAGATAGATTTTGTCGCTCTCGACGCCGATAATCCCTATTTCATTCAACAAGGCGATGATCGCTTTTTCACCACCGGGAACGACAAGCCGCACCTCGGCGCCGGCATGGGCTTGGGATTGGCAATGAACCGTAATTTCATCATCGCCGCCGACTACGGACGCGCCCTGAATAAGCAAGACGGCAAAGGCGCTTTTTACATGGGAATAAATTTTATATTATGATAACATTGGCACACCATCCTTTAGCCGTCCTCGACGGCGAGCGGCTCAACTTCACAGAAGGCTCGCTGCTAACCATGAACATCGTGATAGCATTTATCATGTTCGGCGTTGCGCTGAATTTGGACTTTAAGGCTTTTAAGAACGTTTTTACCAATATAAAACCGTTCTTGCTCGGCGTCTGTTCGCAGTTTGTCTTTTTGCCGCTGTTCACATTTCTTTTGGTAACGATTTTCAATCCTACCTACACGGTAGCGATGGGGATGATGCTCGTGGCATCCTGTCCGGGCGGGAATGTGTCGAACTTTCTTTCGTACATGTCGAAAGCTAACCTCAGCCTGTCGGTCTCGCTGACGGCATTCGCAACGACGACATGCGTCATCCTGACACCGTTTAACTTCTGGCTGTATAGTTCTTTATACGTCCATTTCATGAATGTTCCGGTTGACGTCCCGTTGGTGAGTATCAGTTTTTTGGAGATGTTGCAAACGGTAGTTTTGCTGCTCGGAGCGCCGATCACCCTCGGAATTATCGTAGGAAAACGCTTTCCGAAATTTGTTCAAAAGACAAAAAGGGCAATATCGAATATATCCATCGTAGTGTTTATCATTTTTATAGCCATTGCGTTTAAAAATAATCTTGCTCCCTTTTTGAAATATATCCATCTGATATTTTTCATCGTACTGGCGCACAATGCCCTCGCTTTCCTGCTGGGCTTTACCACAGGAAAACTCGGAAAGTTAAAAGATGCCGACGTCCGAACCATCACCATCGAAACCGGTATTCAAAATTCGGCGCTCGGCTTGGTACTCATCTTCAACCCGAAACTGTTCGACGGATCGGGCGGAATGGCATTCATCGCCGCTCTCTGGGGAATATGGCACATCGTCGCAGGATTGACGATTGCCTGGTTCTGGTCAAGGAGGACACCGAAGGAAGTAACTGAATAACTGAGTAACTGAATAACTGAAGAAGAACATCTTTTCTCTCAATTTTCAATTAATTTTGTACCTTTGCCGCCTAATTTTCGTAAGTTCAATGTAAAGAAAATAAGCCATGAAGAAGTACATAATCTATTCAATGGCAGTCGCTTTCGCGCTGGCGACAGTTTTCACTGCTTGTGAGAAAGACAAGGGAAACAACGATATTCCGGTAACCGGCATAACGCTGAACGGGACATCTGTTACGCTTGCTCCGACCGGCACTGTAATGCTGATTGCCACCGTGCAACCTGACAATGCCACCAACAAAGGGCTCCTCCTTTTAGTAAATAATAAATACTATCAAGCCTGGCGGCTTTAACGTAATGTAGTCTTTTTATGCCGAAATGACGAGATGCGACAATTTGTTATACATCCACTGAGGTAAATACACGTGAGCATTGCCGAAGTCAAGAGGCTGCCAAACTTATGATGTAGTTTAAGACAAAACTGTGCAATTTGTCATGCACTCACAGTAGCCTGTCAACTCAACGAGACGCCCCAGCTGTAGGGGGAACTGATTTCGTAATTCATTGTCTTGCTTTTTTCCTCAATTTTCCGGGCGTGTTGTCGTAGAACGTTTTGCAGAAGTCGTTGAAGTGGGCGGGCGATGAGAAACCATACTCGGACGCTATCAGGGTAAAGGTTTTTGGACCGTAGCACACTTCGTGGTAAATCTTTTTCGCTTTTTGTTCGCGCATCCACTTGTAGGGGGAAACGTTGAAAATCCGTTTAAACTTTTTCTCATATCCGGATAAACTGTATTCAAATAATGCCGCCATGTCCCGAACTGTTTTTGCCTTGCTCAAGTAGTGAAGCACCTTATTGGAGAAGATGAAATCAGGGCTGTAAATAGGAGCGAAGAAGTTGGTTATCTGCTTTTTATCGCAGTATTCTTTTATCAAAAAGAGAAACTCTTCTACTTTGACCTCGAAAAGGCGATTGTTTTTGATGCCGTCGTTTTTGTAGTTTTTTACCGTATTCGAAAACGCTATAATTCTTTGATTGGATTTCAAAAATCCGACACTTTTTTTCTTGGCATTTTTTTCTTGGTGTTCTTCCGACAATGAATTAGGCGGATAATAATCATGAAGATTAACATCATGGCTTAATTTCATCACCAGCATCTCGGCATGTTCCAACGCCGTAAAAACGCATGGATTTTGCATAGGGATTAAAACAGACTCTCCATCCTTAACTTTCTTATCCGATACCCCATTACCGGAAAGTGTTAATCCTCCACTGCAAACAAAAATAATTTGATTCAAGTCGGAGAAGATTTTAAGATTTTCACCTTCAGGCAATTTGATATAGTCTATCGCCTGATTTTTGTCGCCGTATTGAGCATTATCAATAGGCTCGTTACTGTGATTTGATTTCATAGTTTAAAATTTTATAAAAAAGTGTAACGTAAAAATATCAAATTTCGTATATTTACTATTAAAAATCATCTATTTTAATAAAAACAATTTTTCCCCCATCAAAGCGTTTATATTTTTTATTTAAAAAATATGATGAATCATTATTGTAAAAACTACTGGGGTCTTTTTTTAATGCTGTTGACGGTAACGCTGTTTGTTATCTCTTGCCGGAAAGATGAAAAGTTTATCACGAGCGCCGACGCCAAACTCGCTTTCTCGGCGGATACGGTCTTGTTCGACACCGTTTTTACCACCGTCGGCTCCGCCACCCTGAAACTGATGGTGTACAACCGGCACAGCGAAGCCATCAAAATCTCCGAAATCAAACTCAACGGCGGCAGCGCCTCGCCCTACAAAATCAACATTGACGGCGAAGACAAAACCACCATCCTCGACAAAGAAATCTCCGGCAAAGACAGCATGTACATCTTCGTGAAAGTCCGGATAGACCCTCAAAACACCAACAACCCGCTCTTGGTCGAAGACCAATTAGTCTTTACAACCAACGGCAACAGGCAGGAAATCAAACTGATAGCCTACGGATGGGACGCACATTATATCATGCCAACTCAACCCGACACCGTGCCTCCTTGGCGACGATATTATACGCCCGTGTCGGGAACGTGGTACAACGACAAACCGTATCTTATTTACGGCTACGCCGCCGTCATGGACTCCTCCAAACTGACCATCGAAGCCGGCTGCAAACTCTATTTTCACAAAAACAGCGGAATTTGGATTGACCCGGGCTCTACCTTAGAAATCAACGGCACGCCCTACCAAAAAGTAACCATGCAGGGCGACCGCTTGGAATCCTATTATAAAGACCTGCCCGGGCAATGGAACGGCATCATGCTCGACAAAGGCTCAATAGACAACATTATCGAACACGCCGTCATCCGAAACGCCGTGCTGGGAATACAGTGCGAGCAACCGGGCGAATCGCCCAACCAATATCCCGCTCTCCAAATCTCCAACACCAAATTCGAAAACATGAGCGTAGGCGGATTAGCCGGCAACTGCACCTCCATCTATGGAGCCAACCTCCTTTTCGACTACTGCCTCGAATATGCCATGGCGCTGAGCGGCGGATATTTTGAATTTCACCACGTTACCATCGGAAACTACTGGTCGGTAAACGAAAAACCGTCGCTGGTCTTCAGCAATGCGTTTGTAGAACCGCAAACCGAAACCATCATCACCGTTGACCCGACAAAAGTCGTTTTCGACAACAGCATCGTCTGGGGAGGCGCTGAAAATGAAATAGTTATCGGAAGTACCAACATGGGCACATTCACATGGAACTTCGACCACTGCTTGCTGAAAACAACCAGAAACACCTCCGACGAGGAATACTTCTCCAACTGCATCATCAACAAATCCCCCGCCTTCGTGGAGTATGAGAAATATAACTACCAGTTAGATTCGCTTTCACCCGCTCTGAACCAAGGCGTCTATCGCGGCATTGATACCGACATTGATGGGAATCCGAGGGATATGGCAACACCTGACTTGGGGGCTTATGAGAGATAAATACTTCCGGATTGCTTCGCTGCGCTCGCAATGACGACACGCATTGCGTCATTGCGAGGAGGAACGACGAAGCAATCCGGAGTAAAGAGATGAAAAATAACAATAGAACCATGAAACGAGGAGGATGTGTATGTATAATGGTAAAATGTCAAAGCAGGCGCTTACTTCTGGATTGCTTCGCTGCGCTCGCAATGACGAAGCAATCCGGAGTAAATATCGGGGAAAGTCAGAATAATCGCCTACTTCTGGATTGCTTCGCTACGCTCGCAATGACGCCACACATTGCGTCATTGCGAGGAGGAACGACGAAGCAATCCAGAGTAAAAATAAAAAATAATATATGAGATTCATTCGTGTCCTACTCGCCCTCCTGCTGTTTATCCCGCTCTCGTACTCTTTCGTGTTGCAGTTGATAGAACTGTCTTCCGCTTTCGGTTTGCAACAGCCTCAGATATGGTTTTGGGGCGTGGGCGGCGGCATGTTGCTGTTTTCGCTGATTTTCGTCAAACAGTCGTCGTTCATCGCCATCTTGAAACATGAACTCTGCCACAACCTCTTCGCCATCCTCACCCTCCGCAAACCTACGGGACTGCACGTAACGGCAGGCAAAGGCGGCGAATTTCAATACGAAGGGAAAACCAACTTTCTGATGATACTTGCGCCCTACTTCTTCCCCTTGCTCTCCTCTATCATGATGCTGATTTCGCTCCTCAACATACAGTCACACAACCTGTTCTTCGCTCTGCTCGGCGCAACCACCGCCTTCGACCTCTCCACCACCCTGAAAGACTTGCACCCAAGACAAACCGACTTGCGAAAATACGGACTATTCTTCTCCTACTGCTTCATCCTGCTCGCCGTCCTGATTTTTTACGGAATGGTAACGGCTTATGCAGCAGGTGGATATGGCGCATCGGGACACTATTTTATTGAAGGGATGGCTCAGGCGTGGGGAAGAGTTGTTCAGTTATTCAATTATTAAAAAAAATTCCGTACCTTTGCGTCCAAATCTATAATAGAATATTACGAAATGATGAACATGATGGATTGTATTCAGCACAGAGACGCAGAGTGCACAGAGTTTCACAGAGAAAACTGTCCGAACTGTGATTTTAGCGTGATTTCAATGATGAACATGATGGATGCCCCCGCCTCCCAATTTTCAACTTTCAACTTTCAATTTTCAACTAATTTAAATTTGCTTTTCTCGAAAAAAACGTTAAACACACACCTCTAAATCGCCCGCCCGCCCTCTCGATTAGATAAAAATGCAAAAGTAGTAAATTTTTCGACACGCGATGCCCATCCCGTCATTGCGAGCATAGCGAAGCGATCCGGAGAAAATTGTCTGAACCATGATTCACATGATTTCAGGATTGGCAGGATAAAAAACTCTGTGAACCTCTGTGTCCTTTGTATCTTTTATATAACAAACATTTTCAAGCACGTTCATCTAGTTGATTTTCAATTTTTTCCATTTCTTTTCGTATTTTGTTTAATCTTTTTTTGAGCCTTTCATTTTCATTGGTTTTGAGTAACGATTCATCGTATTCTGTTTTTGTTTTCACTACTGTGTACAGGATTCTTCCGAGTTTATTTTGGGCAGTCAAAACACCCCATCCTCTAAAAACGAACATAAAACATTAATTATCAAAATTTTGTCGAAAATTTGATTTAGAACATATCGTCCGATAAGTTGGGTAAAAGTTTAATTTACGTTTAATTTTTTTGTGGGAAGAGGCGGATAGGTTGGGCGTAGGTTGGATTGCTGTTTGGATTGGGTTTATTTCTGAGGAGGTTTTGTCGTTTTATTGCGGTAGATGGCTAAGAGATGGCTTTTCTTGGCTTTTTAGCGGAGGTTCGGGGGCGTTGGCTGAGTTATTGCTTATTTGGCGGGTATTTCGCTGGTTCGCCGGCTATGAGATACCCGCTTTTTCTATGGCTCAAATTAGCCATTTTTTGGTAACGGACGGACAACGGCGGCAAGTCCAGTACGCGTAGAGTTCGTGCCGTTCGGGCTTTTTAACTATTTGGCAATTTACCAATTTACCCTACCGCCTTTGGCGGTCGAAAATTTTTGAGGGATGGCTCTATATTACGATTTACCGGTTTATAAGGATACGTATTTGTTGGTGAGGCATCTGTTTCAGATAACTCAAGAGTTTCCCAAGGAGTATAAGTACAGTTTGGGACAGGATATGAAACGGGATGCTTTACAGTTGGTAAGGAGTATATACAGAGCCAACAAGGCTGAAAAAAAGAGAGAACATTTAGAGCAATTTTTAGATGATTTTGAGTTATTGAAATTAGAAATTCGCCTATGCGTTGACTTGCGAATTCTTAGCATTCGGAAACAGGCGGAATTGAGTCATTTAATCGAAAGCATAGGCAAACAGATAACGGGGTGGCGTAATGCGGCTTCCGTTTAGCCGGAACTTTTGCCGTTACGGTGGCAAAGGGCGAGCAAGGTTTTGTTTAAAAGCGATAAAGGAACTGTCTTCCAAAGAGGCAGTTAAAATGGGCGAAAGCTTTTATATGCATGGGAGACCCTGTGTCTATATTAATTCCTTTATTTTGGAGTTCTTCTGAGTACAATAACAACAACGCATGGTATCAGAACTTTAGCAATGGTAATCAGAACAACAACAACAAGAACAATACGTATAGAGTTCGTGCCGTTCGGGATTTTAAACAAATCTAATCAAGATGGTCGAATAAACCAATATTTGACCATCTTTCTTTATAAATAAATTAAGATGAAACAGTTATCTATTTTTGAAGACGTTACAAAGACAAAAACGGAACTTCCGCTTGTGGAACTTTTTGAGGCATACATGGAATGTCGCAAAAAGAAACGCTTTACCCATAACGCGTTGAAATTTGAAATTGACTACGAACATCTATTAGTAAAACTGTGCGATGAAATCAATCAGGGGCTTTATCAGCCAAAACCATCTATTGCTTTTATAGTTGAGAAGCCGGTAAAACGCGAAATCTTTGCAGCCGATTTTCGAGACAGAATAGTCCATCACTGGCTGGTAAACAAGTTGAATCCTCTTTTTGAAAAAACGTTTATCTACGACAGCTATGCCTGTCGTAAAAACAAAGGAACCCATTTTGGTATCAAGCGAATAGACCGATTTATTCGGCAATGTTCCCGACAATACAGCAGAGATTGCTATATCCTTAAGTTAGATATTAAAGGATTTTTTATGCACATTGACAAAAATCTGTTAATGAACAAATTGGATGAGTTTATTAGCAGAAAATATCTCGATGACGACAAATTGTTGGTTTTAGAAATTTGCCGCATTATCATCAATAATAATCCTACTCAAAATGTAATAATAAAAGGGAATAAAAATAACTGGGACGGATTGCCTGCCGATAAAAGCCTTTTTCACTCACCCAAAAATTGTGGTTTGCCAATAGGGAATTTAACAAGCCAAGTGTTTGCCAATTTTTATATGAATGATTTTGACCATTATGTAAAAAACACCTTGGGAATCCGTTATTATGGAAGATATGTGGATGATTTCGTGATTGTACATGAAAATAAGGATTTTTTGAAAACATTAATCCCTAAATTATCAGATTTTTTGTTGTCAAAATTAAGATTAACGCTTCATCCTCGAAAAATATACCTGCAAAAATATGATAAAGGAGTCAAGTTTTTAGGTGTTATCATCAAACCGTTTCGTTTATACATCGCGAACAGAACAAAAGGGAGTTTTTACGCTGCCATAGAACGGCAAAATGAAATAGCGGGAGAGCATCGCCCCACAAAAGAAGAACAAAAATATTTTCAGTCATCTCTGAATTCTTATCTAGGTATCATGAAACATTATAAAACCTACACGTTGAGAAAAAGGATGTTATTCAAATATTTATCAGCATGGTGGTGGAACCATGTTTCTTTGAAAGGAGGGTATCTGAAGTTCGTGCTGAAGGAAAGAATGTGTAACGGGAACCGAAAATAGCAGAGGAGACGTCAGCATTGATAATAGCGTCATCTGCGTGCTAAAACACTTTTGATCCCCCCTGTTCAGCCCAAGATTAGTGAAATTCGTGTCATTGGTGGCTGAAGTTCAAACAAAAATCGTACCTTTGCAGTTCAAAAAACGCAAAGATTATGACAATAGTAAGCAGTAAAGAGTTTGCAACCAATCAGGACAGGTACTACGACCTGGCAGTGAGCGACGACGTATTCATCGAAAGGGACGACGACATGTTCCATCTCATGTGTGCGACCGCTGACGATGCGGGGGCGTATGACGAGATTTTAGAGCCGGATGAGGATTTTTACAGGGCACTTTCAGCAGACGAGTTTCGCAAAAGACTCATCGAAGTTGTGGAAAGGGTAGATAAAATATACGCACGTAAATGAAAGTAATTGTTCTATCAGAGGTGCTCGAATATTTCGAAGACCTTGTAGTAATTCTTTACGAACGGGAATACTTCGGATTTGAGGATACGGCTCTTAAATATGTAATAGAGTTGTATGATGATATTGTTGCAACATTGCCAACACGTTTACATAAACCGGCGCCCGCGTATTTTGACAGATACGGAAAAAACATGAAATACGCCGCTTTCAGAAAAAACAAGAGTACAACGTGGTACGCTTTCTTTACGACGTATTGGGAAAATGGAAAAACCATTTATTTGGTACGCTACGTTGCTAATAACCACACGATTGCACAATACTTATGATAATGAAACGCTTACCCCTATACCTGCTCTTTTTCACGCTTTATCTCCCCTTTGCTATGGCGCAAGAGGGCGCCATCCACTCCATAGCGATGGATTCCACCGCCGTATATCTATTCCGCAACACCATTGACAGCACCGACTTCCCGCTCTTCGTCCGTTACGATTCGACCTTGACGGGCATCGAAAAACGGTCGAATCCGGCGTGGGACAACGCCGCTTTTGCCGACTTGGGAAACATCGGACAAGCGCAGAAAAACATGCTGTTCGGCTATCAGCGACCGTCTGGATTTCATTACAAACAGATTCCTTATCACAGTTACACGCAAAATACCACGAACCCGGTCTATTTCCGCTCGTTGCTGCCGTATAGCGAGGTATATTACCTGATAGGCGCCAAGAAAGAACAGGACGTCGGACTGAACTTCTCCCGCAACCTGTATCGTGGACTGACGCTCGGCATCCTGTTTGACCTCACCTTTTCTCCGGGCGCTTTTCCCAATCAGAGAGCCTCTACCAGCGATATATCGGTCAGTTTGCGCTATTTTACGCCTACCTACCGCTACGGCGTCATCGGCGCCTTTTCCCATTACAAGGTGCAGGCGAACGAAAACGGCGGCATCGCCAGCGACAGCCTCTTCGAAACGTCGCAGTTACGCCCCGAAGCCATCCCCGTCAATTTAACCACAGGCTCGACAACCGTCAGGAACTACGGATTTGAGGTTACGCAATATTTTCACCTTTCAAAACCGCTGTCGGCGCAGAAAACGAAAAAACAGGACGGTAATCTTCCATCAAACAATCCGTTGGATTCTTTGATGGAAGATTATGTTACAGACACCTTGCAACATGCCATAGATACTTTGCAGCATTTCACAGATAGTTTGCAATATGTAACGGATAGTTTACAATTTATTGACGACCAAGAATTTAACCGAAAACGATTCAACTGGGGACGACTTTCGCTGCGCACCAAGATGTCCGACCTGTCGTGGCTCTATGACAACGGCACCCTTCCGCCGGACTTCTTCCCGAACTATTACAACGACTCCTTAAAAACCCACGACTCCACCCGCTATTTCATCTTTGAAAACACCTTTTCCTACTCCAACGCCAACATCAACAGCCAGCAAAAGGATTACCAATTTCGGTATTACCTCTCGCTCACACATCAATACACTCAGATACAATCAATTCCGCAAAAATATGCTTACGACACGATGGCGATGCGAAACTCGACGGTGTTTTACTATAACCAACTGATTCCGAAGGTGCAGATTCTGACTCGGCTGTTTCGCACTTTCGAGTTGCGAGCGTCGGGCGATTATGTCTTAAACGGCTACAACAAAGATGACTTTTCGCTTTCGGGAAGCATCGGCAATACCTTTGGAAAAGGCGACAATGCCACCGACCTCCGCTTGGGCATTACGACCGCCTCACAGATGCCCGACTGGTTTTACGGATACTATAACGGCAACCACTATCGCTGGGAAAACAGTTGCGACAAGGTGAATTATTTTATCTTTTCCGGCGAACTTTCCAACCGCCTGTTCGACCTCAAAGGCGAATATTTTCTGCTTTCAAACTACATGTACCTCAATCGGGAAGCGTTGCCGGAAGCCGCCGAAGATATTCAAAACGTGCTGAAAATCAGCCTGAAAAGCAAAGTTAAAGTGGGAAAATACTGGATTTTCGACAACTTTCTGGCTTATCAAAACACGTTTAACTCTGCCGTCATCCGGCTGCCCGATTTCCTGTACAACGGAACTGTTTACTTCCAGATGTCGTTGGCAAAGAATGCGTTGATTCTGGCGCCGGGTATCTCGTTGTTTTACAACACTGCATACTTCGCCGACGCCTACACTCCGGCGCTCAACTCGTTCTACCTGCAAGAGGAGATGAAGACGGGAAACTATCTGTATGCCGACTTTTTCGTGGACGTCAATATCAAATATGCGCGTATTTTTGTCAAATACCGGCATTTCAGTAATCCGCTCTTGCAGAATACGGAGATGGGAAATAAATATTACATGATACCGCACTATCCGCAAGTCGGCGGAGGCGTCTATGCCGGCGTAAGTTGGCGTTTTATTAATTGATAATGAACCTTTTAAAAATACTTTCATCGTGTTTTTCAAAAATATTACAGGACAAGAGAGCGCAAAGGCGTACCTGCGGCAATCCGTTGTGAACCAACGCATCAGCCATGCTCAACTCTTTTCGGAACGTGAAGGATACGGCGCCCTTCCGCTCGCCATCGCCTACGCCGCCTACATCAACTGTCCGAATCGTACCGAAGAAGATGCCTGCGGAACCTGCCCGTCATGCGTGAAATTCAAAAAATTCTCTCACCCCGACCTTCATTTCGTCTATCCGACCATCAAAACGGACAACAAACGCATCAGCAAAGATTATTTCAAAGAGTGGCTCGAACTACTGAACGAAAACAACGCCTACTGCACCTTCGCCAAATGGATAGAGAAATTGGAGGCAAACAACAAACAGGCAATCATCTCCGTAGAAGAAGCCGAACAGTTGATTAAAACGTTGAGTTACAAGAGTTACGAAGCGGAATATAAGGTGGTCGTTTTGTGGTTGATAGAGAAATTACAACATCAGGCGGCGCCAAAGTTATTGAAAATATTGGAAGAGCCGCCGGAAAAAACGCTGTTTCTGCTTATCACCGAGGCGTCGGACGAGATATTAAGCACCATCAAATCGCGCACCCAACTGCTCCGCATCCCGCCCATCGAAAAAGGGAAATTGGAAACGGCTCTGCAACTGCATTTTCCTGACAATGACCACAATACCATCTCCCGCGTCGCCGCACTCTCCGAAGGAAGTTGGAGTCAAGCCCAAAACCTGATGGAACACAACGAGCAGGAAAAAGAGTTTTTCAACCTCTTTGTGGAGTGGATGCGTATCTGTTACGTTTCCGACATGCAAAAGGCGCTCGACCTCTCCGAGCAATTCGCCAAGATGGGACGCGAAGTCCAAAAAAACTTCTTCGCCTATGCCCTGGAACTCCTGCACTCTTTCGTGCAATACCACACCGGCGGCGCCGAAACTGTCAAAACCGGCGACGAAGAGAAAGCGTTCATCGTCAAATTTGCGCCATACATCAACCTGCGCAATGTGGCGCTCTTCGCCGAAGCATTTGAAAAAGCTATCTCCCACATCGAACGAAACGCTAATCAAACCATCCTTTTTATGGATATTAGCGTACAGATAATGCCTTGGATTTATAAAGAAAAACGGTGATTATGAAAGTATATACAAAAACAGGAGACAAAGGCGAAACCGCGCTCATAGGAGGTCAGCGCGTCCCGAAAACGCACGAGCGTCTGGAAGGATACGGTTCTATTGACGAACTCAACGCATGGCTCGGACTGATAGCCGACCAGGAGATTGACAGCAAGCATAAAACATTGTTACACAACATTCAAAATCAACTTTTTGTCATCGGCGCTCATCTTGCGTGTCCGACTCAGGAAAAGTCAGCCACGTTGCCGCAACTCAGCGCCGATGAGATTTCCGCGTTAGAACAAGCCATTGACGAAATGGACGCTAAGTTACCGAAACTCACCAAGTTCGTCCTGCCGGGCGGAAATACCGTTTCGTCGTATTGCCAAATAGCACGCACCGTGTGCCGCCGTGCGGAACGTAACATGCTGAGAATTACCGATTTCGCACCATCGGAATTCATCTTAACCTATATCAACCGCCTGTCAGATTATCTTTTTGTGTTGGCACGGACTTTCGTTTATGAATCCGGAGGAGAGGAGCGACCCCGACGCCCGAATAGCGACTAAACCCGGAAAACCAAGAAACATGAATTATCTCGGACAAGTAGCGGTTGACACCGCCCATCATGTCATTACCGGCGCAATGGCAGACTTTGCCGACAAGCGCAACAGCCAGTGTTTGCAAAATATTGTAGAGAAAACCTCCGACAACCTCCTATCCAATGATATTCAAATAGAACAAATAATAGCCGATACTGGCTACAGCAGCGGCGAATCGCTACAATACTGTGAGAACAAGAACTTAGATGCTTACATCCCAAACTTCGGACAGTACAAGATTGAAAGAGAATGCTTTATATACAATAAGGAATTAGACCAATACGAATGTCAACGCGGCAACAAAGCCATCTTGCCCTTTAAAGGCATCAGAAGCAGAGACGACGGTTACTGATTCTGATTTGGGTTTGTCAGATGTTTTTTCAATGAGAGGATTTTTAGATGTTGTTTACCGATTTGAAACTGAAAAATTTTATGTTTATCCGAAATTTTCAGTTGGTTTAACTTCTTTCAATACGGACAGGCACTGTAACAAAATTAAAACTGAGAAAAGAGAAAAAATGGACTAAAATTAAAAAAGTCAAATGCAAAACTTGTATTTGACAGAATGAAAAAATTTAGCCGTGATGTAACAAGAATTGACTATCTTTGCACCCTTATTTAATTAATTCTATTTTACAATGAAAAAAGGTCTATTACTTTTTGTTGCGCTGGCTACAAGCGCTGTTACGTTGTTCGCTCAACCGATTTATAATGAAAACACTATCCGTTACCAACATTCCCCTATCGAAGAAGGAATGGCATGGACTCAAAGTCAAGAAACGGTTCCCTCCCCAACTGCTCCGGCACCTCCGCCTTCCGGACAAATTCGCCCCGTCGCCGAATGGGAACCTGCCGAAGCGGTGCTTATTCGCTATCCTTTGGGGATTCCGTACTCGTTAATCAAAGAAATGGCAGAAGATGTATTGGTGATTACTGTCGTATCAAGTTCAAACCTTTCAGCAGCACAAACGCAATACCAGAATAACAACGTTAATATGGCTAATTGTGAATTTTTAATAGCCAATACAAATACTTACTGGACACGCGATTACGGTCCATGGTTTATGGCGATTGATGATAATGAAGTGGCGATGTTCGATTTTGATTATAACAGACCGCGTCCTTTAGATAATCAGGTAAACACAGCGCTCGCTAATTATTTATCAGTGGATAGATATGCTTCAACGCTACAACTTACAGGCGGCAATTATATGAATGACGGAATAAAACAGGCAGCCTCTACTACGCTCACTTTGACGGAAAACTCCGGAATGACTCAACAACAGATCAAAGACCAGTTTCAACAATATCTGGGTATCGAAGAGTATCATTTTATTGCGGATCCCATAGTTCCTTACGACAACATTCAGCATATTGATTGCTGGAGTAAACTTCTAGCACCCGACAAGGTATTGGTTGCACGGGTGCCGACGAATAATCCGAATTATAACAAGTTTGAAACTGCGGCAAACTATTTTGCTTCGCTAACATCCTCTTTGGGAACGCCCATGCAAGTCTTTAGAGTGGATGCGCCCGGAGCAACAAGTTCATCACCCAAAACCCCATACACAAATTCGTTGATATTAAATAATAAAGTCTTTGTGCCAATAGGAGGTAATTCGTATGATGCAGATGCTCTGCAAGTATATCAACAAGCCATGCCGGGCTATACCATTATTCCTATTACGCAACTATCAAGCGAACCCTGGGTCAACACCGACGCCCTGCACTGCCGCACGCACGAAATTGCAGACAGATGTATGCTCTATATCAAGCATCAGCCGCTGTTCGGTGAAATTGAAAATACGGGAAGCGTAACTTTCAATGCCGAAGTGTATTCGTATTGCGATAAACCCATCTACTCCGATTCGGTGTTAATCTATCTCAAACATAGCGGCGGTGCTTATCAAAAATACAACATGACCTATTCCGGTGATAATCAATGGAATGTAACTGTTACAGGGCTTCCGAGCGGATTGATAGAATATTACGTTTTCGCCGCCGATGAATCGGGAAGAAGATCTTGTCATCCTTACATCGGTGCGCCCGACCCGCACAAATTCACGCTTATCGGCGCTGCTCCGGACGTTCCGATCTTAGTATTGGATAAAACAAGTTCGTCGGTAACATCCGAAGGATTTGCAATCATTGAGGATTATATCACTGTCTCCAATGCCGGAACGGCGGATCTTACTTTTGAAATTACCAATATTGATTTTCATGAAATGCTGACCATCGCTCCGCTCAATGGTACCGTTCAACCCGGTGGCTCTCAAATAATTACACTGTCCTACAACTTTGCCGGTATCGAAAATGGCGAGTACACCGGAAGTTTCGACCTTTTAAGCAACGACCCGCTAAAACCGGTAACCGAGATTTCATTATCCGCCATTCAAAACGTTACCGACCTCATTCCTGTTTTGAGTTTGGATAAAACGAGTTCCGAAGTAACCTCCGAAGGAACGGAAATAATCGAAGATTTTATCACCGTGTCCAGCGTCGGCACTGCGGATCTCACCTTTGAAATCACCGAGATAGAGTTTCACGAGATGCTCACCGTCGCCCCACTGAACGGCACACTGCCACCCGGCGCCTCCCAAATCCTGACGTTGTCCTACGACTTTTCCAATGTAGAACAAGGCGAATACAGCGGAAGTTTCAAACTTTTAAGCAATGACCCGGAACAACCGGTAACCGAAATCGTACTCTATGCCTATCAAACGATTACAGGAATCGTTGACCCGAAAATGTCCGTTTTGTACATCTATCCCAACCCGGCTCAAAATGTTATTCATGTCTATTACAATGATGATAGCCCCATAAAAGCACACATCTACAATGTTTTAGGACAACAACTCAAAGAAACCACCCTCACCAAAGAGGTCAATACGATTGACATACAAGAACTGCCCGGCGGCGTCTATTTCCTCAAAATCGGAGGGAATGCTTTTAAATTTATAAAGCGATGAGCACTTTGGGAGGAGAGAGGATGTCTCAAAAGTGTTTTTTACCGCAAAGGCGCAAAGAAAATGCAACGGGCGCAAAGATTAAGTATCTTATTATCAATCCTTTGCGTACTTTGCGAAAAATCTTTGCGCCTTTGCGTTTAATTTTTTTGACTTATGAGACAGCCTCCTTATAAGCCATTGCGTGTTATTCCGAATGGAGCGAAGCGGAATGAGGAATCCGGCGCATTACGCGAACATGTCGCAAAACTTCGCAATTTGTCATACATTCATCCAAATTCTCTGCTGATACTATTGTTGCTGCTATGGTGGATTATCAACCTGTTACAGGCTACGTTCACCGAACTTGACGTGGACGAAGCCTACTATTGGGTCTATTCCAACCATCTGTCGTGGGGCTATTTCGACCATCCGCCGTTTATCGCCTGGCTTGTCCGTATGGGAACTGCCATCTTCGGTAAGACGACGCTCGGAGTGCGTTTTTTTGTTACGCTGTTGCAGCCGGTTTATTTGTATCTTTTCTGGAGGTTGCTAAACTCTGTCGAGAATGTCGTCATTGCGAGCGGAGCGAAGCAATCCAGTAACAACACCGTCATTCCTGCGAAAGCAGGAATCCTCTCAAATAACAGTGAGAACAAGGAGATTGCAGGTCAAGCCCGCAATGACGGAGCAGTACTCTTCTTCCTCCTCTGCGCCTCCATCCCCGTATTGCAGGTTTATGGTTTCATTGCTACGCCCGACGCTCCGTTGCTCTTTTCTACCGTACTGTTTCTGACGGCGTACCGCTCGTTTATGAACAAAAATACTGTTCTAACTGCCTGTTTCACAGGATTAACCATCGCCATGCTCATATACAGCAAATATCACGGTGTTTTGGTCTTCTCGTTGGTCATGCTGCCCGACATTGTGAAATTGTTGCGGAATCCACGTTTTTACCTTATTGCTTTGGTTGCGGCGGCGTTGCTATTACCGCACTTTATGTGGCTGTATGATCACAATTTTGATACTTTCCGTTTTCATGTTTTAGAAAGAGGACAGGGTAGATTCTTGATATTCAATCTAATAGAATATTTTTATAATACGATACTGTGCTACCATCCGTTTTTATTTCTGCTATTTATCGTTGCGTTAATTCGGCGCAAGCCGGCAGACAGGTTTGAACGCAGTCTCTATTTTATGACGCTCGGTTTCTACCTCTTCTTTCTGATTTCTATCCGAAAAACGGCAACTCAGCCGCAATGGTTGCTTCCGACGGCGTTGTGCATCTGCTATATCCTGTTCCAATACCTTAAAGATAAACCGAAAACGACCAAAGTCGTGCGCATCTTCGCTTATATCACTATTGCCGGCTATATGGTCGCACGTGTTTTTTTGGTCGCGGGGAGTTTTACGCAGATTGACTTTCTCTTTTTTCAAGAGAAGGAAAATAATCGCCGCATCGCTCAGGCAGTAGGCGATTATCCGGTAATCTTTCAGCCGTCTTATAAGAAACCATCAGTCTATATGTTTTATAATGAGCAACTTGCTACGACGCAACTGAGTGTCTATTCTCGTTCCAACCAATATAAATATTTGGACTACGACGACCGCATAGCAGGAAAAACCGTCGCCTTAGAATCACCGGACGGCGCTCACATCGTGCCTTTGGCGGACGGACGGGAGTTCCGGTTCGACTACTACGAAAACTATCTTCCGGTGCGCCGCATGACCGCCGAATTTATCAACCTCCCCGAAAACCTGCCCGCCAATGAACCGACACAGATACAAGTCAAACTTACCAATCCGTACCAATACCATATTATTATAGGGAACGAAAAAGAGGTGGCACGCATTCGTTTTGTCTTGAAACAAGGGAGAAAAATCATGTATGACGCTGTTCCTCAAATAAATAGCACGGTTGTGAAAGCGGGGGAGAGCGTTATTATTGACATGGACGTCGAAATGCCTGAGGCGTCGGGCAAGTGCGATGCTTATATTTGTGTTCAGCAGCCGGGGTTATATTATACTGGCAATAGTAATGTCCCCATCCCAATAAAAATATATTATCGTCATGAATGAACAATTTATCTATTACATCTGGCAGAACCGGTTGATTACCGGCGATTTAACCCTGACAAGCGGGGAGCAGTTGCAGATCATTCATCCCGGCACACGCAATCTGGAATCAGGTCCCGACTTTTTCAACGCCCGTCTCAAAATCGGCGCTACCGAATGGGCGGGAAATGTCGAACTGCACCTGAAATCGTCAGACTGGACGTTGCACAAACACCACGAAGACAGAAACTACGACGCTATCATCTTGCACGTCGTCGTCCAAGACAATGCGCCGGTGCGTTACAGCAACAACCAACCCGTTCCGACATTGGAAATAGCCGACAAGTTCGACCTCAAACTGTTAGAGCGTTATGAACGGATGATCGCAGGAAAAGGCTTTGTCCCGTGCGCCGACTCGGTCGCTTCCTGTGATGATTTCGTGGTGTTGAGTTGGTTGGAAAATATCGCCGCCGAACGTCTTATCAAACGCCAAAAAGAGATAGAAGCGCTGTTGGAACGTACCAAAAACGACTGGGATACAAGTTTTTACATTCGGTTTTGCCGAAATTTCGGTTTCAAGGTCAACGCCGAGCCTTTTGAACTACTTGGCAGAACGCTACCGTTGCTCACGCTGCTGAAACACGCTGACAACCGTTCCTACATAGAAGCCATCCTCTACGGCATGGCAGGATTGTTGGACGAAGACTTCGAGGACGAATACCCGCAAGCGCTACAAAAAGATTTCGACTTCTTCCGCAAAAAATACACGCTGACGCCGATGGAAAAACATCTGTGGAAGTTTATGCGCACCCATCCGGGAAATTTCCCGACCGTTCGCTTGTCGCAACTCGCCGAAATTGTACGGAACGGCGGCATCAGATTCTCCGAAATATTGAAAGTTTCCGACATTAGCCAACTGAAATCCATGTTTCAGGTCAAGGCGTCACCCTACTGGGAAAATCATTACCGTTTCGGGAAACCCTCCCCAAAAAGAGAAAAAAACCTCGGCGACGACGCCATCAACCTGCTGCTTATCAACACTATAATCCCGTTTATCTTTGTTTATGGACGTGTTCACCGAGAGTTGTCATATTGCGAAAACGCCATTCGTTTTTTCCAACAACTGCCTCCCGAAGAGAACGTCATCACTCGCCACTGGGAGCAAAGCGGCGTCAAGGCAGCCAACGCCATGGAGTCGCAAGCGCTCATCCACCTGAAACAGAATTACTGTGCCGCAAAAAAATGTTTGCAGTGCAGGATTGGGGATTATTTGCTGAGGTCGTCGTGAAGAGTGAAATCAATACAGCAACCCGAACAGCCATAACGGAATACGATTGCCCCAGCCTATTTCGGTCTCGTCCACGGCAAGGTACGAATAGGGTTGTCGTATGTGTTTTAATTGTTTTTTTCTTACTGTTACATATATTGATAATATAAAATTGCCATTTTCTTCTCAGTATCAACTACGAATACTTTATAATCTCTAGGATCATGGGTGCTTAATGGTTCATAAATGTAATAACCTGTATCTACATTAAAATATTCTTTGGGGATTTCATTAAATGTCATTAATTTACTGTCTTTCTCTGAAATTGGCAATGGTTTAAGAGCAAAACTTTTTAGGTAATCAATGTTCTCCTGTGTTAACTTGTTGAATTTGTAAATAACAAGAGCCTGACCGTCTCCATTAGGACACCAAAGGTAAGATTTTTTTTGTCATTTTATCTTTTTTACCACAAAGGGCGCAAAGGTTTTTCACAAAGGGCGCAAAAAGTTGATAACGGCGTTACCCTTTGCGTCCTTTGCGCTTTCATTGCGCACCTTGCGGCTAAAAAGGCTTTTGCCCTCCTACGAAAACTTTTTTGACTTGACTTTTTTTAGAATTTACATCCTACAGAGAGGTAAAGGTTACCGTTTATGTTTCTATAGTCATCTAAGAAATCTATATTCAATAAACCATAATCGTAACCGATTTTTACGCCGATTCTTCCAAGTTCAACGCCAAAAGCAACGCCAATACCCAAGTCAAATGCCTTGCAATATCCTTTTTTAGGATCGCCAAAATAATCTCCCGCGCCTCCTAATAGCCCGTCAGCCTCAGCTTCCATTTTACCGCCAATTCCGTATGCAAAGTATGGTCCGAGTTCGGGAACTAATTTTACCAAACCCACATCAAACTTGTAAGCCAGATGGATTGGAAGTTGCACATAATAGGCGTTGCCGGTAACTTTAACGACGGGAAGACCGTACAAACTCACTTCCCCTTTGAATCCCTTTCGGGTCAATTCTAAGCCGGAAACCAAAAACAGTTCGTCGTTGAAGCCATAATCTACCGTTACTCCGGCATGAAAACCACTCTTTCCCATGATACCACCCGTCCCACCTCCGAGAATGGTAGAAAAATTACCGCCAAGTTTGACGCCAAATAGCATCTCTCGTTGCGCAAAAGCGCTTCCTACTGTAAATGTTAATACTGCTGCTAATAATAGTTTTTTCATATTATTATTTTAATAATTACGAGGGCAAAGGTACGGATTTTTTATCATTTTATATTTTTTACGCAAAAATCACTATCTTTGCACCATCTTTAAAATATTATACTAATGAAAAAAAATTTATTATGTATGCTCATCGCAGGCTTGGCAATGTCTGCTGTAGCACAGGTTGAAGTCAGATTATGGCAATCCGCAGGTGTTTCACAAAGTTATGACCGGCAGACGCAAGGCTCGGTTTACCCGATGACCCAACGGCACGACGACGGCTTTATCGGCTGTACATGGACAAATGATGATAATCTTCCATTTGAAGGAACCTATAGTAGCACTCCGTTGAGAGGCGTCGGCTACTCTTATTCCACGGATGGAGGAGAAACTTGGAGTTGGGATGAGTATGATCCGGAAAACCAGGAAAATAGAGTAGGCGGAATCCCGCTCTATTGGCCCTCGTATGCACAATGGGGCGCTAACGGCGAAGCCATCCTTGCCCGAAGTTATGACTCTTATGTATATAATGACGTACAAATTTTAGACGGTCTCGTATTATTGACCCGTGAAGACAAAGGGCAAGGCGAATGGACAATTACGCCCGTTCCCTATCCTGCTGATGCTAACCCACATCACTTTATGGCATGGGCTTCCATGACCACCAGCGGAACAAATCATCAATATATCCATATCGTAACTCCTATGAGTAACTCGGATATACCAAATGTGCTATATCATGGATACGGCACCCCAATGCTTTATTTTAGAACACAGGATGGAAGCACCTGGGACATTGAATCGCAAATAGTCCCCGAAATGGTAGGAGAAACATGGGACCAAGAGTCTTATTATGCAGACGGAACAAGCTGGGCCGTGCGTGGAAATACCGTGGCATGTTCTTTTATACGGATGGGAGATCACGGGTATGTGTTAAAATCACCGGATAACGGGGATACGTGGGAGTGTATCAAATTTTTTGACACCCCTGTCCGCAATGATGTAACGCCCGACATGTATGCCGATACCGTCTATATCCCTCAACAAGGATGTATCGCTTTGGATAACGATGGGAAAATCCATGTTGCCTTTTCGGCGATAATGGCGATGAATACCGATAATGGATTTAACTATTTTTGGGGAATGTTCACCTCTTTCCTCTCTTACTGGAGTGAAGATATGACGCCGATTAACGGATCTACCGATTTTGTCCGCCATGAGATATATCCTTTATTGGAAAACTATTTCGACTGGGATCTATCGCATGATAATCAATGGTATGTGATTTCTACCTATCCCACATGGCCCATTGTCGGATATTTTACACCACTACATGATGAACACTATTATTCGATGGTAGAAGATGCCATTTCTTGGGCTGGAACAAGTTATGGTCAAGCCGGCATGTTCTCATTCCCTCAAATGACATTTGACGCAGACAACAACGTGCGATTGGCTTATCTCGGATTGTTGGATGGCGGGGATAAAAACAGTCGCTGGCTCCGTCATCCCTTTTATACCGTCTCTTACAATGGCGGAATGACCTGGACAAAGACAGAACATCTTGTAAATTACGCTACATATATTGATCAGGAATTTGCCTATCTGACCTTAGCCGGCTTCGAAGACAACAAAATGTATCTGATGGCGCAAACGGATCCTTACCCGGGCATTTACACAGTTGTTGGCGGAACGCCTGATCATGGTGAGGTAGATAACAATTACACCTTTTTCACTGTTGAAGGCGTACCGCCGCCACCACCGGTTTGTGACCCCGTAACCGATGCCACAGTAATTATCGAAGATGGCTGTACACCGGCAACCATCACCTGGACGCCTGTGGACGGCGCCGTAGCGTATGAAATCAGAAGAAACAACGTTACATTAGACAAAGTTACCGCTCCGCCCTATACCGACAACTTCAACTTTATCAACGGAACAACCTATACGTGGAGCATTAAAACCATCTGCGAAGAGAATACATCATGGTTTGTCTCCGTCTCCGCAACCGCCGACTGCACAGGCATCAACGAACTCGCCAACAGCGTTGTCATCTACCCCAACCCCTCCAATACCTCGGTAACCATCGCTGCCAAAAACTTCGCCAAAGCAGAAGTTTACAACACCATCGGACAGATGATAACAACAACAACCGACAACGTCGTTGACGTATCTGCTTATAACACAGGCATCTATCTCTTCAAAGTCTATGACGCTAACGGAAACAGCGTTACCAAACGGGTGATGGTGGCGAGGTAAGTTACATGATTTTAAAGCCGCTTTAGTATTTCGGTAACTTGTTCTATGGAGAGGTTCGTGATGGTAGCGATGGTGGAGATGGGGATTCCTGCGCTGTGGGAGTTGATTACTAACTGATATCGTTCTTCGGCTTTGCCTTGGGCTTTTCCTTTTTCGAGTCCTTTCCGCAATGCTTCGTTGATAACGCTTCGCTCGGTTATGGCGTCAATTTTCCACTTGTCGTAGGCGTCTAACTGATCTTTTGTGTAGGCAGCCGTTTCCATATAACTGACTGCTTCGCGGGTGTATTCGTTCTCCAATAACTCTTCGGGAACTTCGCTTGCACTTTCGTTAACTTCGGTCAGAAAACGAAGCCATAACTCGTGCAATTTTTTCTCTGCACGCCCTTGCGGTTTAAACTTCGGCAGTTCGACAAAGAGAAATTCCAAACCCTTAATCTGTTTTTCGGTATCTTTTATATTGACTATCTTGTAGTAATGGTAATACTCGTTTTCCATCTCCGGCGATTTCTCAAACTTGTTATTTACAAAACTCAAAGCATATACAGGTTGTAGCAATTCGAAATCTTGTGCCTTATCCAACTGCTTAATGTACGCTTTCGAGGCGTTGAGCAATACGCGACTTTTGAAACTTTCCGACCAGTACATCTGCATTTCTACAATAAATTGCCGCCCATCTTCATCAATGCAACGCACATCAACGCTTGTGTTACGCAATATATCTGTCAATTCGGGTACCAATTCGCCCGATTTATATTCAAGGCTGACTATTGGCTTTTCCAACGGCAACATGCTGTTAATCAAACTCATACAAAGATGCTTGTGCTCGCCGAACACGCGCTTAAACGTTAAATCATTCTTCGGGTCAAGATAATGTGCCATAACTTTTTTTTAAACGCGGCAAAGGTAAGATTTTTTTAGATTATAGTACGCAAAAAAATCATACTCCAGCACCTTCGATATATTCAAAAGCAACGCCGTATCTATATGATCCCGTTTCAAAGTCATGCACAGGGAGCCATGGGAATAAACTGTTTTCTCGGCAAGCCATGAGATGGAGCGCTCCTGTCTTTTCAACTCCCGAAGAATCAGTTCCCCGATGGGCACTCTTTCGGCGTCTATGACTTCTTCGGTGGGCGTTTTTACGGCAATGCCCGGCAACTGCTCTCGTAAAAAAGCGGAATAACGCGCAAAAAAATCATATTTCAGCACCTTGGATATACTCCAAAGCAACGCCGAATCTATATGATTCCGCTTTAAAATCTTGCAAACGGCGCTGTAGTGATCTTCCGCGTCTCTGCCGGAGTAATCCACTTTCCGGGCAAGCCATGCAATAGGGCGCTCCTGCGCTTTCAACTCCTGACGAATCAGGGAACCAATGGGTAGATATTTCTTCATAAAAAAGGGTATTAAGTCGTTTTATAAATGATTCTATTTCTGTTACGACGATTTCCCCAATAAAAAAGGGATAAACCTCCGCTCAAAATTAGTGTGTAAAGGCACGACCAAGAGCCTTGCGCAACCAAAAGAAACAAAAGAGACACTCCCGCCACCATGATGTATTCATAGCATGCTTACGTCCTCGCGCATAAATTGGTCGTTTCTTACACAAGAGATAATCGTCAATACATAATTTACGTCATCGTTATTATTATTTTAAAATTACGAGGGCAAAGGTACGGATTTTTTGTCATTTTATCTTTTTTACCACAAAGTATCACAAAGGATATTCACAAAGTATCACAAAGAATTGTTATACAGCATATTGTATTTGTGAACCTTTGTGTGTACTTCGTGCTCTTTGTGGTTAAAAAGACATACCTGTCCAATCTTTTAAATAAAGAAGCCTTTGTGTTTTCGTAATTTATTGATAATCAG
>WRLA01000005.1 GCA_009777825.1 Bacteroidales bacterium | reverse complement strand
TTAAGAATGCTATTGATTGCTCTTTAAACAAAATAATAACCGGACAGGTGCAAAAAGACATGGATAGCCTGTTAACATTGAACTTTCAACTATTTAAATAACTCATTTTATAAACGAGGTTAGTATAACATTTTTTGTACCTTTGCCAAAATTTTAAAATAGCGTTTTTTTATGGATCACAAAGCAAAAGAAAAACTGATTGAAGTGCGAAAAGCCAGAGGCTTTACGCAAAAAGAGATGGCTGATAAATTGTGTATGGACGTTTCAGGCTACACCAAGCGGGAAAACGGACAAACAAAGATCCGTTTCGGACAGTGGGTAGAACTCGCAAAAACCCTTAATGTCCCTATTGATGACATCTATGAAGAGGATGAAAAACAATCATGGACGTTTAAAGATAACGCTGTCGGAAATTATTGTGCGAGTAATATCTATATCACTGTTCCTGAGTCTGTAATGGAATCACAACAAAAATATATACACAAATTAGAAGAAGAAAACAACGAACTTAAACAACTGTTAATGAAGAAATAACAACTATGTGCTGATATGCTCGGCACACAGCACATTAAAAAAGCACATTTATCAATATATTTTTGCACAAAAATAACTTTCTAAAAGATAGAAAGTGAAATGATTATCGCTTTTCCTTTATGTTTTAAAGGTACGGTATTAATTGAGAGTTGAAGATAGAAAATTGAGGATTGTGAGGTTTTTTTATGTTTTTTTCAATCATGTTCATCATTGCAATCACGTTAAAATCATAGTTCAGACAACAATTAGTGCAATTTCGTGTCATTCGTGGCTATATTTTCAAAAAAGTTTGCAAACATAAATAAAAAAGTTATACCTTTGCACTTTGATAAATGCAATATATCACAAAATAATTATAAACTTAAAAATTGAATGACATGAAAAAAGTAGCCTTTTTATTAGTATGTGTGCTATATAGCGTGAAATGCTTGATAGCCAATCCAGTAGGTAGTCCGTCCGTGTATATTAATGAAATCATGTTCGATTCTGAAAAAGAATGGATGTTGGAATTAGCGTGTTATAATGGGAATATGTTTCCTTATTTGGGCATGACGGTTTTTTCTTCTTCCGGAAGCGCCGAATCGAATTACCTTCCTGTTTGGGAGGGATATTATGTGAATTATGAACTTGTAGTTTTGACACGCGATAGCATGAAGTCAAATTTGGACATCAATCCTTTGGGAGATAAAATAACTGTATATGTTAAATATCTGAATGATCAAAAAGAACTTGATTCCGTTGATGCCGTGCTTATATTCGGGAATCATCAAGGCGCTCAGGTTAATGCGCCGTTAGATGGACAATCTATTGGATCTGCACATGGATATGTTCATTTATCAGACGTTTATTATTATGCCAAGACGAACGAACCAACAATCGGTGCTCCTAATGATATGTCAAAGATGTACGGAACATTGACAGGAAAAATTTATGATAAAAATAATCAGTTGCTGTCAAACGATTCTATGACATTTTTTTATACCATTTTTCAATATCAACCGCCTTCTTATCCGAATGTTCCTATTGTGGATGGATCATATTCCATCAAGACATTAGCCAATCGCTTTAGTAGAAATTACGTATATATTTCAAACAAAAAAATAAAAATCAAACCTTTCACCATTGACATAGAACCCGACTCCATCATGGAACAGGATATTTACCTCTTGGAAGATTACACCGGCATTGCCGAAGCGCCCGTCATGTCCGATTTCCCTATTCGCATCTACCCCAACCCGTTGTCCGGCGGACAGGCGTTGCGATACGAAGTCGGCACGCCGGTGAAATCCTTAGATTGCCGAATGGAACTCGTCTCGATGGACGGACGCACGGTATTTGAAAGCAAAATCACCGACCATACCGGAACCGTCAACCTGCCTCAATCCCTGTCGAACGGGATGTATATCGTGAACTTTAAACTCAACAATAAAATACACTACTCCACCCGCTTAATCATCGGACAGTGATGCGACGGTTTTTTGTTATTTGCGTTTTATCCACACTCCCTTTTTCCGTTTTCGGTCAGCGGGAAGTGTCGTTTATTGAGGAATATATTGACTTTTCCATCGGAGAATCGGGATTTGAGACTAATGGGATATACGTCTTTGCGAATAACGGCGACCGGGAAGTGCAGATGGAGATTCGCTTTCCGTTTGCGCTGGGGATGGATTCCATTGATGTACAGCGGGTTTACAACCTCTCTTACAACAAAACCATGCCCTACCGCAGTTTGAATAAAAGCATCTCGTTTATGCTGGAATTGGCAGCCCGCGACACGGTCTATATCAACATCGCCTATACGCAAACCTTGCTGAAAAACAATGTTTACATCCTCCGCTCCACCCAAGCATGGGGAAAACCGTTGCAAAAAGCGCAATACTCCCTCACCGTCCACGATTCCTTATCCATCGAAAACTTCTCATATCTGCCTGATTCACAAGAAGATAATGTTTATCACTGGGAAAAATACGACTTTCTACCGACGGAGGATTTTGAGGTGGGGCTGAGTTTTTTTGGTTTGCGATAGTCCGGTATCGAAAACATAGCGGCAATTGATTAGTGTATTGCGGTTGGCGTGGGCAAAGCCAAAGTCTTCTAATTTTTCTGTTTTCTCAAAATATTTCAGGGAACGCCTTACGCGATGTTCCGACTTATCGGTTAATACGATATAACAGTGTGTACTTTGTGCTCTTTGTGGTTAAAAAGACTTTTGAGACAGCCTCCAAGGGGATGTCGCCCTTTCAGGGCTTATGGGATTGGTGGAATTTTATCGTAGGGCGTTGCCCTGCGCAAGGGGATTTCGCCCTTTCAGGGCTTTGCGGCATGGGCAAAATCATGGTCTCAGGCAAATCATATTAAAATCATAGTTCAGACAATATACATCGCCGCATCTTTGGTGAACACTTCCTCCAAATAGACGGTTTCCATGATTCTCCCTATAAAAGTGTAACCCTCATCCCCAAAGCCTCCGAGATGCGCAAGAACGTTGATAACTGCATGTCGGTTTTACCTTGTTCCAGCAAGGTAACATATTCTCTTTTTTTGCCGATTTTCTCGGCGAGTTCCCGCTGGGTGATACGTTTTTTCTTCCGTACACTCCGAAACATTTCAGAGTAATACCATGCGTTGGCTTTGGCTTCAAACTCGTTTCGTTCCGATGTTCCCGGTTTGCCGTAGCGTTCGTCAAAATGTTCGTCTGCTCTTTTCAGCCTTGATAATTTTTCTTCACTGATATTCATACTTGATCCTTGATAGTTTTAATTATCTGTATGGCGTAGTCGTACTTGTTTCGTGTGCGCTCGTCAAGGTTTTGATAGTACAAGTCGAACTCGTCCGTCTTCAGTACTTCCCTAATATTTTTATCATCAAAATTCATGGTGCAAAGGTAATAAATTTATTACATCATTTAAATCACATTTAAATCACAGCTCAGACAACAATTAGTGCAAATTCGTGCCATTCGTGGCTATATTTTAAAAAAAGTTTGCAAACATAAATAAAAAAGTTATATCTTTGCACATTATTAATTTAAACAGATACCGTTATGAAAAAAGTATTATTATGTATGCTAATGGCAGGTTTGATGACGCCTGTCGTAGCGCAGGAAAAACGCTTTCTTGATGTTGGCGGATGGAAGTCTGCCGGAATTTCGAAAAGTTATGACCGTCAGAGTCAAAATGCTGTTTACCCGATGACCACGTTGCATGACGATGGTTTTATCGGCTGTACATGGACAACGGATGACAATCCGGAATTTTCGGGGAGCGTCATCCCTAATCGGGGCGTCGCCTACTCTTATTCAACGGACGGAGGATTTACATGGAGTTGGAATCCGGACGATGAAGAAAAACAAGAAAACAGAATAGGCGGAATACCACTGTATAATCCCTCGTATGCGCAATGGGGAAAAAGCGGCGAAGCCGTTCTCGCTAAAAGCGCCGACACCTACGAACACAACGGCGTGCCAATTGTAAACGGCTTGGTACTCCTTACCCGTGAAAACAGAGGTGAAGGCGAATGGAATATCATCTCCGTTCCCTATCCCGAAGGAACTTCGCCCGATGCCGGCTACGTCATGGCTTGTGCGCGGATGACCACCAGCGGACCCAATCATGAATACCTCCACATCATGTCGCCGATGGCATTGCCCGAAAGTCAGCAATATAAAGGATATTACAATCCCGTGCTTTATTACAGAACCCAAGATGGCGGCTTGACATGGGACATTGAAAGCGCATTAGTTCCCGAAATGGTTGGACAAGAGTGGGATGCACACAGTAAATATCGCGACGGAATCACTTTTGCTAATCAAGGCAATACCGTTGCCTGCGCGTTTATAGACTTTGGAAGCGATGGCTATGTGTTGAGGTCGCGCGATAACGGCGAAACATGGGAGAGCATCAGGTTCTTCGACACGCCCGTCGGACCTTACATTGACCCTTCCGAATATGCCGACGCCGCCTATATTCCCGCACAAGGATGTATAGCATTAGATCTCTATGGGAAAATCCACGTCGCCTTCTCGGTGGTGATGGCTGCCAATAGCGAAGAAGAAGGTTTGGTAGCCTTTTTCTCGGGATTCACATCCACCTTCCTCTCCTACTGGAACGAAGACATGGCGCCGATTGACGGCGAAGCCAATTACAGTAAAGATGTAATAGAACCCATAGTGCTTGATTATTTCGACTGGGAACGCTCAGACGAAGAAAAACTGTATGTCATCTCTACCGTTCCACAGTTGCCCATTATCGGATATTTCATACCGATGAGAGATGACCATTATTTTTACATAGACCACGAAACGTTTTTATCCCCAATGTGTTATGGCATCGGAGACGCATTCTCGTTCCCTCAAATGGCATTTGACCTTGATAATCAACTGCATTTGACTTATCTCGGATTGCTAAACGGGCATAGCGACTACCATCACCCGTTCTATACCTCCACTGCGGATGGAGGAATGACCTGGCGGCAAACAGAACATCTTGTAAATAATGTTAACATCATTGATAATGAATTTGCATACCTGACATTGGCAGGCATAGACGGCAACCGAATGCACCTGATGGCGCAAGTTGATATGTTTCCGGGAACTTATATAACTTCGGGAACATCTCCTGTTTGTAAACACGATCCGACAGACAACTATTTTTATCACTTTTATGTTGAATGTTGGGATCCATTTGCTATTGAAACTATCGAAAGCAACCCATTAGCGCTGCGCGTCATACCCAATCCCGCATCGGGACAGGCAACCGTAACATTCGACGGAAAAGGAAATATCACGCTCTACAACATGATCGGACAAACAGTGTACCACGCCGAAAACATCGAAAAGGAGAAGATAATCCCGCTCAACAACATGGCTGCCGGCGTCTATTTCGTAACCGTCCGCACAGGAAACGCTATGGCGACGCAAAAATTGGTGGTGAAATAGGAATTATTTGTAGTGCAATCGGATTGATTTATGTGATGTTTTGGTCATGGTTATGTATCCAACTACGTCCTAGAAAATAAACAACAGTTGCAATTATTTTGCTGAAAAAAATGGCACAAAAATTGCATAGTACGGTTTGCGAAAAAAGTTGTACCTTTGCCGCGCATTATTAAAAATAGTTTTAACAAGATAAATACATTAAAAATGAATAATAGAATTGTAATAAAGATGGTTTTCGGAGCATTGTTCCTTGCAGCAGCGATGACGTTGTCTGCTCAAACCGAGAAAAAGCCGGAAATGCTCACCAAAGAGACGTTTCTGGAAAAAGTATGGGATTTCGATAAAAATCCGACAGAATTTGTTTACAAAGGCGACAAACCTTGTGTTATAGACTTTTACGCCGACTGGTGCGGTCCCTGCCGTAAAATTGCTCCCTACATGGAAGAGTTCATGAAGACCTATTCCGGAGAAATTTACGTTTACAAAATCAACACCGACCAGCAAAAGGAATTGGCTGCCATGTTTCAGGCACGTAATATCCCGATGGTGCTTTTTGTCCCGATGAAAGGACAGCCGCAAAAAACCGTAGGCGCATACCCCAAAGAACAGTATCAACAGATGATTGAGACGATACTTTTGGGAAAACCGGCGGCGCAGTAATTTTCTATGCTCTTCCCCACAGCCTACATGCCTCCGGCGCTTTATTTTGCATTGCTGCTGCCGTGCGATATTGTTGTCATCGAGGCGCAGGAGACTTTTCCCAAACAAACGTGGCGCAACCGGACTGCCATTTTGTCGGCTCAGGGCGTGTTGAATTTGAGTATTCCGGTAATAAAACCGCACGGAAACAAAACCATAACCGCTGATATCCGGATAGATGCCACCCAGAAATGGCAAAACAACCATTGGCGGGCTATCGAGTCGGCATACAACAAGTCGCCCTACTTCCTTTATTACAAAGACGCCATCAAATCGTTGATTTACAGAGACGAAAAGTCGTTGTTAGCGTATAATAACGCTTTCCTGCGCTTTTTCCTTACCTGTTTTAAGATAGAAAAAGAGATTGTGTTTACCGAAGAATACCGTTTCGTTCCCGAATCCGAAGATTTGAGGTTGCGTTTAACTCCGAAGAAACCGTTTTTGCTCTCTTTGGAGCAGTTTCCGGTTTATTATCAGGTATTTTCCGACCGGTTTCCGTTTGTTCCCAATCTTTCCGTTTTGGATTTGTTAGTTAATGAAGGACCGGATGGGGCGGGGTATCTACGGACGGTAGCAGAAAGATATTAAAAATAACTTTTCTTTAGCCTTTTTTTTCAGCACAGAGGCACAGAGAATCACAGAATTACACAGAGACAGAAACAAAAAAGATGTCTCATTTTTGAGACATCTTCATTGGTAAAATATGAAAAAGTTCTTTTATGCTTCTTCAACAGGAGTTTCTTCTTCAACAGGAACTTCTGCTACAGTTTCTTCTTCAACGGGCGTTTCTGCTACAGTTTCTTCTGCAACAGGAATTTCTACCACAACTTCCTCTGCGGCAGGAACTTCTGCTACAACTTCTTCTGCAACAGTTTCTTCTGCAACGGAAAATTCGAATGTGCTTTCTTCTTCTGCTACTACCTCTTCTTCTTCGACTTTTGCGGTCTTTTTCGATTTGGCAGGGGCTTTTGCTTTTTTCTCGGCTTTTTCAGCCATTTTTTCCAATTTGGCTTTTTCGCCTTCGAGCATCTCTTCTTTCAGGGTTGCCAAAACACCGAAGTCACCTAAGGTAGTTTTTTCCATGTTGTCTTTCAGACGTTTAACGGCTTTCTGTGTTGACATTTCTTCGGCGTCTTTTTCGCTTTCTTCTTTTGCTCTTGTTACAGCCATCATGTCTTCATAGACTTTAGCGTGCGATACGATGATTTTCTTGTTGTCTTTTGAAAACTCAATAACTTTAAAATCAAGTACTTCGCCCTCTTTCGGCATGGAGCCGTCTTCTTTACGGGCATGGCGTGCCGGAGCAAAGCCTTCAACGCCGTAGGGCAACATGACGATGTAACCTTTTTCGTTAATTTGGATAATTGAGCCTTCGTGTACGGAGTCAACGGCAAAAACTGCGTCGTAAGTATCCCATGGATTTTCTTCTAATTGCTTATGTCCGAGGCTGAGGCGACGGTTTTCCATGTCAATATCCAGAACTACAACGTCAATCTTCTCCCCTACTCTGGTAAATTCGGCAGGATGTTTAATCTTCTTTGTCCACGAGAGGTCGCTGATGTGTATTAATCCGTCCACGCCTTCTTCAAGTTCAACAAAGATACCGAAAGTGGTAAAGTTGCGTACGGTAGCGATGTGTTTGCTTCCGGATGGGTATCTTTCTGCGATGTTTGTCCATGGGTCGGGCATTAGTTGTTTGATTCCCAACGACATCTTACGGTCGTCGCGGTCTAAGGTCAGGATGACGGCTTCTATCTCGTCGCCCACTTTCATAAAGTCTTGAGCGGTGCGTAGATGCTGGCTCCACGACATTTCGGAGACGTGAATCAATCCTTCTATTCCGGTGGCTATTTCGACGAATGCTCCATAGTCGGCAATGACGACCACGCGTCCGTTCACCTTGTCGCCGACTTTCAATTCCGGGTCAAGCGCCTGCCATGGATGTGGCGTGAGTTGTTTCAAGCCTAAGGCGATACGTTTTTTGCTGTCGTCGAAATCGAGGATGACGACTTTTATCGGTTCATCCAACTGAACGACCTCTTCCGGATGACTGATGCGTCCCCACGACAGGTCGGTAATGTGGATTAAGCCGTCAACGCCGCCTAAGTCTATAAATACGCCGTAGGAGGTGATGTTCTTCACGATGCCTTCCAATACCTGTCCTTTTTCGAGTTGGGCGATAATGGCTGCTTTTTGGCTTTCTATCTCGTCTTCTATCAATGCTTTATGCGATACTACGATGTTTTTGTATTCATGGTTGATTTTGACAATTTTGAACTCCATGGTTTTTCCGACAAAAGTATCGTAATCGCGAATGGGTTTCACGTCTATCTGCGATCCGGGCAGGAATGCCTCCACGCCGAATACGTCCACCACCAATCCGCCTTTTGTACGCCATTTCACCAATCCGGTGATGATCTCTTCGTTGTCATGTGCCTGATTGACACGTTCCCAACTGCGCAACGTGCGTGCTTTCTTATGCGAAAGCAGGAGTTGTCCCGTAGAATCTTCCTGACTTTCAACATATACTTCGATGTCGTCGCCAATTTTCAAATCTTTGTTATAGCGAACTTCCGAACGGGGAATCATGCCATCGGACTTGAAACCGATGTTGATGATGACTTCGCGTGCGGATATCGAAACTACCTTACCGTCAAGGACTTCGTGGTCGTTGATGCTTTTTAAGGTCTTGTCGTATTCGCTCTCCAAGTGTGCGCGTTCATCTTTGGTGTAGATTTCGCTGCCTTTGCCAGCGGCATCCCAGTTAAAATCATCGGGATTGTGTACAAATTTTGCTACTCTTTTCTGCTTTTTTTCTTTAAAAACCGGTATTTCGTACGGTTTTTCGTCAAAAACAGAGGGCTCAACGGGTTGTTCTTCAACTAAAAGAGTTGAGAGTTGAGAGTTGAGAGTTGAGAGTTGTTCTTCAACGGGTTGTTCTTCAACGGGTTGTTCTTCAACGGGTTGTTCTTCAACGGGTTGTTCTTCAACAGGTTGTTCTTCAACGGGTTGTTCTTCAACAGGTTGTTCTTCAACGGGTTGTTCTTCAACAGGTTGTTCTTCAACGGGTTGTTCTTCTTCGGGTTGTTCTTCTGTGGTCGGGATTTCGACTACATTCTCCTCTTCGGGGTTCTCTCCCTCTTCGGGGGAGTTGGAGGGGGCTTGTGTCTCGGCAGTCGCCGTTACATCTTCTGTTTGCTCCTGAATTTCTTGTTCGAGAGCGTCATTTTCTAAGGTTTCACTCATTACTTTTTCCCTTAATTATGACAGTGTTAACTGTCGGATTAAACAATAATTAATTACTCTTTCCCAGATTAAAATTTGGGGGTGCAAAGGTACGAAAAATAATTGAGAATTGAAAGTTGAAAATTGAGAATTAAAATAGATCTGAAATGATATAATCCGATATTAAAAACGAAGTCTCCGGCAGATAAAACCGGTCGCCGTCGTTGATAACATTGCCCGACGAAACATAAGTAGCGATTTTATTCGTAAAATAATCCGACATTGCTTGTCCAAAGCGGCGATTTAACTCCGACAGTACAACGCCCGACTTCTGCCGTAACTGCAACATAACGAACTCGTTATATTTATCCGTTTCACTTAACACTTCCGATGTAGCAGGGATTTTCGACTGTTCGATGGCTTGACAGTAATCCGCTATTTTCGCCACATTCCACTGCCGGAGGTCGCCGTTGAAACTGTGCGCCGAAGGTCCTACGCCCAGATACGGCGTTCCGTTCCAATAGGCGCTGTTGTGTTTCGAGGCATAGCCGGCTTTCGAGAAGTTGGAAATTTCGTAATGGTCGTAACCGGCTTCGGAGAGTTTTTTTATCAATATATTATATTGATTTTCAAGGTTATTATCCGAAATCATTGAAAGATGCTCTTGTTCTATTTTTCGGTGAAGTATCGTATTCTCTTCCACTGTCAAAGCATACGCCGAGATATGTTCGGGAGCCAAGGCAAGCGCCATAGAGAGCGTTTTTCTCCAATTGTGAGACCGTCTCAAAAGTTTTTTTGTGAACCTTTGTGGTAAAAAATTTCGACTTTTGGATAGGGCGTAAATAAGGTCTATATTAATATTAGTAAACCCCGCCTTGCGAGCATTCAAAACGGCTTCGCGGGCGTGTTCAGCGTTATGTTTTCTTCCGAGTAGCAATAAATCTTCCTCCACAAACGACTGTATGCCAATGCTTAAGCGGTTAAATCTTGACGACAATGCCGACAGATAATCCATGGAAGCGTCATCGGGATTGATTTCGATAGTTATTTCAGCGTCATCCGCCACCGGAAAATTGTCGTAAACAGCATCCAAAATCGTAAAAAGCCGCTCCGCCGCAACTATCGAGGGCGTTCCGCCTCCAAAATAGATGGTTTCCACCTTTTCTCCCCGCAAAAAACGACGTTGCAACGACAACTCTTTCACAATAGACGACAACACCTCATCAACATGGCGTTTCGTCGCCACCGAGAAAAAGTTGCAGTAAGCGCACTTCGACCTGCAAAATGGAATATGGACGTAAATACCTGCCATGGATGAATTACGAATTAACGGGGGGGCTTGGCGTCATTGCGAGCGTAGCGAAGCAATCCAGAAGATTCAATTATTCAATCAATCACAATTCGTAATTATAAAGCCGCCGCCAATTCATCCGTAACTTCGAGGTTATGAAAGACATTTTGGACGTCATCATCTTCTTCGAAAGTGTCAATCATCTTCATGATTTTCAAACTCGACTCCAAGTCCAGCGCTTTCGTTTCGTTTGGAATACGTTGCAGCTCAACTGTTTCCGGTTCAATGCTCATCGCTTCCAACTTGCTGTTCATCGAGCCGTAGTTTTCTATGGAGGTGGTGATGATAAAGTTGTCGTCGGTCAGTTCGATGTCGTCGGCGCCGGCGTCAATGATTTCCATTTCGAACTCGTCGGGGGTGAGATTTCCTTTAGGGACGACAAAAATACCTTTTCTATCAAACAGATAACTCAGCGAGCCATTGGTGCCGAGTGTTCCGCCGTATTTGGTAAATACCTTTCGCACGTTGGCGACGGTGCGCTGGGTGTTGTCGGTCGTACATTCCAGGAAGATGGCGATGCCGTGAGGCGCGTATCCTTCGTAGGTGAGTTCCGAAAAATTGGATCCGTCTTTATCTTTTCCTTTGCTGATGGCGCGCTCGATATTGTCTTTCGGCATACTGTTTCCTTTGGCGTTGGCGATAGCCATGCGCAGTCTCGGATTGCCGTCGGGGTCGGCGCCGCCCTCTTTCACTGCTACCGTTATCTCTTTGATAATGCGTGAGAAAATCTTTGACCTCTTAGCATCCAACGCTCCTTTTTTGCGTTTTATGGTTGACCATTTACTGTGTCCTGACATGATATTTTAGATTTTATGGTTTTGAGGGTGCAAAAGTAATAAAAAAATTTGTATCCTTAGTAAACAAAAAGTTTCGTGCAAAGACGGAAAATAGTAAAAAAACTCTCTTATACGGTATCTAAACGACCAACTCTGTAACCCTTTTTTCTTTTTCAGATACCGAATAGATAATTTGTCGTATCTTTGCCGTGAAAAAAGTTAGTTTATAGAACATAGTTTATATAGGGTTATGAAGTGCCATACAAGAGACCGTTTTCGTCATTGCGAACAAGGTGAAGCAATCCAGAGAGATTTTTTTACCACAAAGTATCACAAAGAATTTTCACAAAGGAACGCAAAGAAACTCCTCTTACAATCTTACGGTCTTCTTTGTGTGTACTTTATGTTCTTTGTGGTTTCTGCTTTTGCCCAAGACAAATCCACCCTCGAACAAAACAAAAAGCAGATAGAATCGGAAATCTCCTACAACCAACAACTGCTTGACGAGACCTCGAAAGACAAGAAGAAATCGCTTCAGCAAGTCGTCATCCTGAACAACAGTATCAAAAAACGGGAACAACTCATAGAGACGTTAAACAACGAAAGCGCCCGTTTGGAAAAGGAAATCAACAAAAACAATGCCGTCATTGACAGTTTGGAAAAGCGGCTGCAACAGTTGCGCAGCGACTACGCCAAGATGATCCTCGTCGCCCAAAAGACGGAAAATATCTTTACCCAGTTGGCATTCATCTTCGCCGCCGACGATTTCAACCAAGCCTATCTGCGACTGCGTCATTTACAGCAACTTAAAGAGGCGCGCCATCAGCAGGCAGCGCAAATCACGGAGACGCAGTCCGTCGTACAGGAACGGATTGACGGGCTGACAAAACGGAAAAAAGAGCGGGACGAGGTGTTGCAATCAACTCAGAATGAGCGGAATAAACTTTCGGTGGACAAAGACAAAGTAAATACCGAAGTTAAGACATTGGAAAAGAAGGAAAAAGAGTTGAAAAAAGTCCTCGACGCCAAGCAGAAAGAAGCGCGCAACTTGGAAAAAGCCATCCAGAAACTTATAGAAGAGGAGATCCGTAGAGCCGAAGAAGCACGCCGCGCCGCCAACGCCGAAAAGACAACGGGTAGCGACTTCTCCCTCACGCCGGCAGAGGTAGCGCTCTCCAAAGACTTCGCAGGCAATCAGGGACGTTTGCCGTGGCCCGTCGAAAGAGGCATCGTATCGAGCGAATACGGCGAACACGCACACCCCGTGCTGAAAAACGTAAAAGTCCAAAATAACGGCATTGACATCATAACATCCTCAAAATCAGACGCCTTAGCCATATTTTCCGGAACTGTCTCCGGCGTGTGGAAGATGCCGGGATTCAACAACGTTGTGATGATTCGACACGGCGAATATATCACGGTCTATTCGAAGTTAGAAACAGTCTCCGTAAAAGCCGGCGATCAAATCTCAACCCGTCAAAAGATAGGTAGTATCCACACCGACGCCGTCTCAGGTGCTACCGAACTGCATTTTGAACTCTGGAAAGGGAAAACGCTGCAAAATCCTTCGAGTTGGCTGCTGCCGAACAGGTAAGGATATTATTTTTCAATTTTAAAAATTTGCAGTACTTTTAAACCTTTGACAATCAGATATATTACCCCCAACGTGAATACAATGGTGGCGCTTGCGGGCGTATCGAACAGGAAAGAGAGAAAAAGACCTGCCACAGATCCGGCAACGCCGACGACAACGGATACAATCATCATCCATGAGAGTTTTTTGCAGAACAGCGAGGCGATAACCGGCGGAAGAGTGAGCATGGCGATGGCTAAGATGATTCCAGCTACCTTCATCGTCATGATGATGGCGAGCGCAACGACGACCATCATCAGATAGTTGACCGTCTTCACAGGCATCCGCCGCACCAACGCGAATTCTCTGTCGAAAGCGACGTACAAAATCGGTTTGTAGAAAACCACGAAAAGGATGGCGATGCCAAGCGTCAAAATAGCGCCGAAAATAATCTCACTGCGCGGCACAACCAAGATATTTCCGAAAAGATAACTCATCAGGTTGGGCTGGTAGCCGGGCGTCAGGAAGATAAACAGGATGCCGATAGCCATCCCCACCGACCACAAAATGCCGATGGCGGTGTCTTTTTCATTTTTTCCCCGACTGCTGATAAACTCTATGGACAACGCCGAAAAGACGCCAAACACAAAAGCGCCCAACATGGGATTAAGTCCTAAAAACCAAGCGATGCCAAGCCCTCCGAAAGAGGCGTGAGAGATGCCTCCGCTCATAAACACCAACTTGCGGGAAACGATATAACTCCCGATAATCCCTGTCAACACCGACATCACCGCCACCGAAAGCAGGGCGTTGACGAAAAACGGCATGGAAAAAAGATCAAGTATCATAAAAACGGATTATTTATCTTTTCAAAGCCGATGGTTGTTTTGGGACCATGTCCGGGGTAAACGACAGTTTCGTCGGGGAGGGTAAAGAGTTTTTCGGTGATGCTTTGTTTCAGGATGTCGTAATTGCCTGTGGGCAAGTCGGTTCGTCCGATGCTAGTGTGAAACAAAACGTCTCCCACGATGACGTAGCCGTCGGTTTTGTTGTAGAAACAGATGCTGCCGTCGGCATGTCCGGGGGTGTATAAAACTTTCAGGGACAAGTTTCCGAATTTTATCTCGTCGCCATCTTTCAGGTAAACGTCGGGCGCGACTAAGTCGTCTTCGCCGAGACCGAAATTGGCAGCCCAGAAAGAGCCGTTTTCCCAGAACGCCCGCCCGCCCTGATGCGCCTCAACGGGCAATTTGTAATATTCTTTGACATATTTATTTCCCAAAATATGGTCAATGTGATAGTGCGTATTGATTAGACGGACGGGGCGCAGTTGATTGTCGGCGATGAAACGCGTCAGCACGTTGCATTCCGTTTCGGAAAGGCAGCCCGGATCAATAATGATACACTCTTTGGTTTCGTCCCAAATCACGAAAGTGTTGACTTGGAAACTGTTAAATTGAAAAATTTGCATATTTGCCATCTCGTTATTTTTGCAGCAAAGTAACGAAAAAATGGAACATAAAAACACCATTGTTGAAAAAAAATTTCTAAAAACGTTCATTTGTCGGATTTTTCTTCGTTTCAAAAATTTCAACATCGCGAATATCCGTTTTATCCAAAGTAAAGCGCACAAAAGTGATAACATGGTGTATGCCGTGCAGTCCTGCTGCGCCCGGATTGATAAAAAGCAGTTGATTCGGTTTGTCGTAGATGATCTTCAAGATGTGCGAATGTCCGGCGATAAAGATGTCGGGTTTCTCTTTTCGGATGATTTCCAATGCGTTGTCGTAATAATGTTCGGGATAGCCACCGATGTGCGTTATGACTACTTTTGCTTCTTCGGCGCGAAACACGTTGAACTGCGGAAAAGAGCGGCGCACCAACGTATCGTCAATATTGCCATAGACGCCGCGCAACGGTTTAAATGCTTGCAACCGGTCTGCCGTTTCGATGTTGCCGAAGTCGCCGGCATGCCATATCTCGTCCACGTCTTTGAAAAAGTCGAACAATTTCGGATGAAGGAAAGTGTGTGTGTCGGAGATAACGCCTATCTTTTTCATAATGAGTATCTTAATTTCGTTTATCTAATCCCCAGAGTAGTTTATTGCGGAGTGTTTGGAAAAACTCTTTGCCGTTCAGCCGGACAAGGTTGAAGTCGAATTTTTCCTTTTCGATGAAGATGTCAACCGGTTTTGTGATTTTTCTGGTTCGGGAATCCAGGACTATAGTATAAGAGTCGTAACGGTTTTCGTGCACCCGGATTTTTATTTTTGAATCTTCCGAGATGACTAACGAGCGGATGGAGAGGTTGTGCGGGGCGATGGGTGTGATGATGAGGTTTTTCGAGGACGGCGTCAAGATATTTCCACCACAACTCATGCTGTAAGCTGTTGAACCTGTTGGCGTTGCGACAATAAGTCCGTCGCCCCAGTAGTTGTTCAGGAAATAGTCGTCAATCCACACTCCGATGGAGAGCATTTTCGAGGGGTAACTGTTGAGGATGGTTATTTCGTTCAGGGCGTAGTTAAAGGTTGCAAAAGGGTTCTCTTCGGTTGTCAGCCGCAGCAAAGCACGCGAGTCTATCTCATATTCCTTGTTTAGTAACTGGTCTAAAGCCTCTCCGAACTCTTCGGCTGAGGTGGCGGAGAGAAAGCCCAACCGTCCGAAGTTGACGCCGAGAACGGGTATGAGCGTATCCTGAATCAGTTCCAAGGCATCGAGGATGGTGCCGTCGCCTCCAAACGAGATGAATACGTCGGGCGACAGAGATTTCAACTCCTCGCAACTCGAAAAGAGCGTAAAGGGGGTGTCGAAATGAAAAGAACGGGAGATATCCTGATAGAAAGGCTGATATAGCGAAATTCGAAACTCCCGCAACGACAATTCTTTCATAAAAAAGTTGAAAGCTTCAATAAAGCCGTCGCCTGTTTTTTTTGCAAAGAGGGCTATTTTCATGCGTCTATATTTACGGGTGCAAATGTACAATTTTTTGTATGAATCATGATTTTTACAAATATCGTGGTTGTTTATTTGGATTTCGCTTATTGTGAAAGCAAGAAAGTACACTAACTATATTTTTGTTCTCATCAATAATAAAGTACAAAGAATAGGGGAACTTTTTGAGTTTCAAAGAGCGAACATTTTTATAACATATTCTAAAAAAAGGGTTAGTTTCTAATGTTTTATATGCCTCTTTGAGTACAGCAATAAAATGTACCGGTGCATCTGTACTATACAAGGCATAATAATCAATAGCATTTTCTAACTCCTTCAAAGCACGAGGAGAAACGATAATTTTATAAACCATATCTTTTATTAAGATGATTGATGGATTCTTCTGCTGTTAGATAATTTTTCCCGTTTTCCTGTATGCGTTCGTCTAAAATGGACTTCATATCTGTTGTAAGGTCAAAATCTTTGTAACTTTCTTCCACAATAATAGTAACAGGTTTTGATTTGAAAGCAATTTTGATGGAATCTAATATGTCAATGCTTGCTTCCTGTGCCGATGTCAAATGGTATGTTGTGTACATAATTTTATTTTTAAAATGCAAAGATACATTTTTTTTGAATATTACAGTTTTTTCAGCCCCCTCCTGTCCCCACGAAGTAGTGGTCTTTCTCTTTAAAAAGTACATTGAACGAGGTCAGGCTGCCGTAGATGCGCGTGATATATTGTTGTAAATCAACTTTATCCTCGTCGGTCAGTTTTTTGTGGCTGTTGATATTTTGTTCCAGCACCCGCAGTCTGTCGCGCAGCATGACGATTTTGTGGAAGAATGTCTCTATCGGCATCTCTTTGGGTTGGGTGTCGGTACCCGGTTTTAGGATCAGCGTTCCGTTGTTCCAGCGGTCTGCCATCTCTATCTCTTGGTGAACGCCGTTGTAGCGTTCTAAAATCGTGGTGAGCGCTTCTTCAACTTCGTCCAACGTCAGTTTTGGTTCGTCGGAGGTGTTTGGGGCGGCTTCCACCAATTCCAAATCTTCGGCGAGAGAACGTTTGGCGAAACTGACCTTTCCGCCTCTTTCAAAAATGATGTCGCAATTAACCAACGACACGGCGCAGATATACCCGACGCCGTAACGGGCATGTTTCACACAAGTCCCAACAATAAATTCCTGTTCTGTCATATCTTTAAATTTTTAAATTAACTCATTCCCAATCAGCAATATAAAACGATTCGTCGTTGAGGATGGAGCAGTAGTTCCGGTAGCGGCTTTCGCTGATTCGGTTTGCAGCGAGCGCTTCTTTGACGGCACATCCGGGTTCGTGGATGTGGGTGCAGTTGTGAAAGTTGCAGTCGTAAATCAGCGCCAGCATCTCCGGAAAGTAGTGCGACACCTCTTCTTTTTCCAAGTCCACCATTCCAAACTCTTTGATTCCGGGCGTATCAATGATATAGCCTCCAAACGATAACGGAAACATCTCCGCAAAAGTTGTGGTGTGCATCCCTTTTTGGTGATAATTGGAGATGGCGCCCGTTTTCAACGTCAATGCCGGTTCGATGGCGTTGATGAGAGCCGATTTCCCTGCTCCCGAATGTCCCGAAAAGAGCGATACTTTCTCTTTTAACACCTCTTGCAACGGCTCTATGCCTTGCTGTTGCGTCGCCGACGTTTCGTAGCACGGGTATCCGATGTTGCGGTAGAGGGTTTCCAAGCGTGTGAGTTCTTGCTGTTTGTCCGGCGAGAGCAAGTCCATCTTGTTGAATATCAACGCTGCCGGGATGTGATAGGCGCCGGCTGTTACCAAAAAACGGTCAATGAACCCCAGCGAAGTGCGCGGCGAAGCCAACGTTACTACCAAAAACGCCATGTCAATGTTGGCGGCGATGATGTGGGATGCTTTCGACAGTCGTGTCGCCTTGCGAATGATGTAGTTGTCGCGCGGCAGGATTTCGGCGATGACCGCCTCGTGCCTGTCCGACTGCTCCACACGCACATAATCGCCCACCGCAACGGGATTGGTGCTTCTGATGCCCCGCACCTTGAATTTCCCTTTCAAACGGCAATCAACCCGCCCACCCGATTCACAAAGAACCGAGTACCATGAACCTGTTGAACGTAAGACGATTCCTTTCATTACAAATACGAAACATTATTCTTCTGCAAAGATACAACTTTAATTGAAATTTAAAATTTTAATGCAATCCCCACGCCATTCCCTATTACGCCGAAGTTCAAGGAGGGGTTAAAAGATGTTCTGTGGCTAAAATATTTTTCTTCGTAACTATCGGCAGCACGTCGTTTCAAACTGCCGCCGGTAGCAGACAAGGGGATGCTGGTAATGATAAAAATTTGTCCTGCCGTAAGCATTACGCCACCAACAATAATCGTGGTACTACCACCATTCGTAATCTCTCCGGTCTCATTATCAGTATTACTAAAACCGATTACTTCCAACGCGCCACCTACTACTGTAAAAAAAAGACCAGTAACTAATAAACCTCCTCCCGTATCTCTAAGCGACGCACCTCTATGAAATTGCTCATAAAGATCTCTATCATTTGTTTTAAGAAATTCTGCCATCTTGTTGTCATCTCCTCTTAATTGCAGAAATGTGTTATAATCTATCGGTGGGGCTTGCTGATTATTACTCATACCTTGAGCGTTTGTTTGGTTCGTTGACGGGGCAGGCGCCTCATCTTTAAAAACATCTTTTGAAGCATTTTCATACCGAATCATAAAGATTTCCGACTTTTTCAACTTATAATTAGGTCCGTTAGGATTTTCAAACTTTTTATAAGTGACGTCGTCTATGCCGATTTCCTGTACCAACGCCTGAATATCATCGCCCGTTTTCAGCGTGATGATATCCTGCGCAAACGTACCGGCTGCACCAAAACAAAGGATGACAAAAAACAGAAGTATTTTTATTAAATTCCACCTACTCGTGTGGCTTTTCGGACTCGTCCCGTTTTTTTGAATGGTCTCTGTCTCCATTGCCCTGCTATTATCGGCACCGGCTTCGATTTCATAAAAATTCAAGTTTTTACGCATAAAAATACATTTAAAGTTATTATTATATTTATTATCAATATGTTATGTCATTTGTCTGAACTGTGATTTTAGCGTGATTTTAATGATGAACATGATTAGTGAAATAAAAATTAGTGATAATTCGTGGCAAAATCGGACAACAAAAAAAGCGTGGAAACAACCTATCGGATAATCAGGCTTCCACACCTATGCCTCTAACGAATCGTTCCACGCCGGACATACGGCGTTTCACTAATTTACTCTTGAGGCATGACCCGTAAATCGGATCAAAGGTGGAAGAATGATTATCCTAGAACAAACAGTAACGCTTTTTCAAGCTATCCTATTTTGTGCTACCAGCTTCTATATGCTTCTTAGCACGGTATATTTGTTTATGTCATGATGTAAAATTATATTTATTTTTTATTATTTTTCAATTTTTGAAAGTAATTCTTTCAATTCTTTACTGGAAATATTTGTTTGTTCGCTTTTATCGTAGATAGTAAGAAGGAAAACGGTCTCGTTTTCTATATAAAGATGTGTGATTATACGTGCCCCGCCTGATTTTCCTTTACCTTTTGAAGTTATTGCCAAACGTATTTTAAAACAATTATTTCCTAATGGGGCGCCTATTTCCGGATTTTGTTCTAATTTCTCAATCAGCGCGGTATATTCTGCTTTTAACGAGGGGAATTTTTTTACCAATCGTTTCAATTGCCTGTCAAAAGGTTCTATAGCAAGTACATTATATTTCATTAAGCAACTCTTTTGCCGGACGTGCCGATAATTTACCTTGTTTTACCAAATTGACAGTATCTACTGCTTCTTTGATTTCTTGCAATAACAACGCTTTTTCGTTAGTAACAGTCCGTGCTTTTACAAACGAAAAATTGTTAAGCAATTCCATGAAGAACGAAGCCTTACTCTCTTTGATGTCTAATACCATTATCATAATATCTCTTTATAGATTCGCCCGCAAAGGTACAACTTTTTTTTAATTTTTATTTCACACACAGAACAAAAAACAATCCTACCGCCACAATAACGCTCAGCAGCGTCCCCATCCCCATTTTCACACATCCTTTTTTCTTCATGCCGTACCACATCAAAAGGATTGCCGGAATAGCCGCTAAGAGATAGAGTTTCGTCGGGTCTTTTATCAAAGCAACACCGACTTTTTCCACCAAACCCCAGACGATACCGAATGTTACGGCATTGAGAGCCAGCCCAAGGAGAAATCCTTTGATGAAAGAGTCGTTTTTAAACATTTTGGAAGCGTTTTTTAAATGGTTCGACCATATTTTTTGCCGTCCAGTCGAACATGGTCGGGACGATGGAGACATAGTTTTCCCGAATGGCGATGATGTCGGTATCGGGTCGGGGGTCGTTATATTTATAGACGCCTTTGATCCAATAGTAGTCTCTGCCTTGCGGGTCTATGCGTTTTTCAAAATCTTCGCTCCACTCGCCCAGACCTTGATGGCAGACGCGGATTCCTCGTATCGGCTCGGCATTTTTTGCGGGGAAGTTCACGTTGAGACAGACGTAATCGGGCAAGCCGTCGGCAATCACGTTTTCGGTGATTTGGCGGATGTAGTCGCCGATGTGCGACAGGTCGGCTTTCCATCCGTTGTCGTTCAGTGAGAATCCGATGGCGGGGATGCCCATCATGCAGCCTTCGATGACGGCGGCGATGGTTCCCGAATAGATGGCGTTGACAGAGGTGTTGGCGCCGTGATTAACGCCGGAGAGTATCAAGTCCGGCTTCCGTTCTAAGATTTGTTGCGTTGCCATCTTGATACAGTCGGCGGGCGTTCCTGAACAGGCGTATTCGGTGTAATCGTCGTCGGAGCGCTGAAGATAGATGCGCAACGGCTCTTCTACCGTCAGGGCGTGTCCCTGTCCGGATTGCGGTTTGTTGGGCGCCATCACCAGAATGCGTCCCAGCCCTTCCACCGATGTTATCAACTTGCGGAGACCGGGGGCGTGGATGCTGTCGTCGTTGGTGATGAGTATTAAGGGTTTTGTTATCATTAAGTATCAAAGGTTTAATTAAGATTTACTTTTTCGGGTATGTGGGTGCAAATGTACGGAAAAAAACTGTACCTATAGCATACATCGGATATATCTCTATCTTGTCCAATTTTCCGAAGTTTTCCAAAGAGGTACGGATGCCCTTCACGCTGTTTTTTTCTTTCATAAACAGGTGTAAACTTTGCATGGAACCTTTTGTTCCGGCTTTCACTTCTACTGGAACTATTTGAGAATCAATTTGTAATAGATAGTCTATCTCTGCTTGACTGCCGTGTTGTTCTCGTTGCCAGAAATAGAGTTGCGCCGGTTGGTTGCAGGGCATGGATTTTATGATTTCCAATCCCACAAATAGTTCGGCAATAGAGCCTTTATTTATTTGCACAAGCGTGTCGCCCAGCAGAATGTCGGATATATTTAGTCCTAAAAACCGCTGCATAATTCCGGTATCAAAAACCGCATATTTGCAAATTTTATGATTGAGTTCCGCAGCCAAAGGGAGACCATTTGCCGAACTATGGGTAATCGGATAGACAAGTCCTGCCATGATAAGTAATTTAATGGCATCTTTAATTTGCTCATGTCGAAGTGTTTGCGAAGCCTGCGAATAAACAAATTTATACCCTGTCTGTTCCATAACAGAGAGAAAGACCTCTTTGATTCTTGACGACGGCATTCGGTTTTTATATTTAGCAAAATCATCGTCGTAGGTCAGCATCAAATCGTCCAGAATCTGCTGACAGTCCTGCAATGAACCTCCTTTTGCATAAGTCGCCACTACTTCCGGCATCCCGCCGATAACGATATACCGAACCAAATGATTGATACACTGATGATGCAACGCCTCTGACATGGGGTGTTCGGGTGAAGATTGCTGTATCATGTCGGCTAAGGCATTGAAATTCATGGCACGTAGATATTCGTCGAACGACAACGGATACATGAATAACGACCGTATGCGTCCAACGCCAAACGACGGCAACTCTTCCAAGGCAAATTCCAATAATGAACCTGCTGCAATGATGTGTAATTCGGGCATCTCTTCGTAAAAAAAACGTAAGGACGCAATAGATGAAATGCAGGATTGGATTTCGTCGAGAAAAACCAATGTTTTACCCGGAACAATGGGGACATTAAACATGGCAAAAAGTTCATCTGCGATGCGTTTTGGGGTTGAACTCCGCTCAAATATCTTTTTGGCATCCTGATTTTCCTTTTTTTCAAAATTGATTTCGAGAAAATATTCAAACTGTTTCCCAAATTCTCTGACGGACGAGGATTTACCGACTTGTCTGGCTCCCCGAAGCAATAGAGGCTTGCGTGAAACAGATTGTTTCCACAAGTGTAAGTGTTTGTCTATGTGCCGTTTAATATAATTTTCACCCATAAAGCCTTAAATTTTTTTGCAAAGATAGTAAAAAATCAGACCTAACAGACAAGAGTTTCCGTAAAAAGTAAGACCTAACAGACAGCATTTTCCGTAAAAAGTAAGACCGGAAAGACATCTACCCGCATCTCGAATAGCCGCAAGATTTGCAGACCAAGCATCCTTCCTGATAGACGAGTGCGTCGTCTTTGCAGTTGGGGCATGCTGCGTTTTTGGGTTTATGACCGTCGGGGATGTAGCGTTTGAGGGCGCGGTCAACGCCGGCTTTCCAAGTGGTGATGGAGTCGCTGTCAAAGTTGAGTCCGGATATCAGTTCTACGACGCTGGGCAGGGGCATTCCGTGTCGCAGGATGCCGCTGATGAGTTTGGCGTAGTTCCAGAACTCTTTGCTGAACTCGCGGGACAGTCCCTGCATGACCACTTTATAGCCATATTTATCGGTAAACTCGAAGTCGTAGCGCGAGGATTTGTCTTCATTGCGTTCTTTGATGATCCATCCTTTTTCCACCCATTGCGGTACGATAAGACCTTCGGAGCGTCCTGTGAAGATTTCGTAGGGTCGTCCGTTGAGCAATCCGACGAAAGCGATCCACTGTTCGTGGTCGTTTTGGAAGCGGATGACGTCTGTTTCGAGGCGGTGTGGTCGTTTTGGGGCGTTGGTTTCGTTGATGCACTGCTGTTCTTCTTTGTCGTTTTTGTTATCTGTTACTAAGACGCCTCCGCGGGAGCCGTCGCGATAGACGGTCATTCCTTTGCAGCCTGACTTCCATGCTGTTTCGTAGATTTGGGCAACTAATTCTTCGGAAACGTCGCTGGGGAGGTTGACGGTTACGGAGATAGAGTGGTCAACCCACTGTTGCATAGCGCCTTGCATCTTCACTTTGGCGACCCAGTCAATGTCGTTGGCGGTAGCGCCGAAGTAAGGTGATTTTTCGATGATGGGGCGCAGTTGTTCGTCGGTATAATTTTTCACCTCTTCCACGTTGTAGCCGTTGACTTTGAGCCATGTAATGAAATGATGATGAAACACAGTGAACTCTTCCCAACTGTCGCCTGTTTCGTCAACGAAAGCAACCTTGGCGCCTTTGTCGTTGGGGTTTACTTTTTTACGCCGTGTGTATTTTATTTCATACGCCGGTTCTATGCCGGAAGTCGTTTGTGTACAGATGCTTACCGTTCCTGTCGGCGCGATGGTCAGTAGGGCGATGTTGCGTCTGCCGTATTGCACCATCTCGTCATAGAGGGCGGGCGAGGCTGTTTTGATGCGTTGGATCATCGGGTTTTTCTCTTCGCGTTTGGCGTCGAAGACGGGGAAAGCGCCACGCTCTTTCGCCATCTGGACGGAGGAGCGATAGGCTTCGAGCGCCAGAATGCGTTGTACCCGAACAGCAAAGTCAATAGCGCCTTTGGATCCGTATTTGGCGCCGAGCGCTGCCAGCATGTCGCCCTCGGCGGTGATGCCAAAGCCGGTGCGCCGTCCCTGTAACGTCTTGTGCCGGATTTTCTCCCACAACAGCCGTTCAGTCCGTTTGGTCTCTTCGCTTTCGGGGTCTTTGTTGATTTTTTCCAGAATGCGGTCTATCTTTTCTATTTCGAGGTCTATCAGGTCGTCCATCAGGCGTTGTGCTTTGCGGACGTGTTTGGAAAACAGGTCGTTGTTGAACGCGGCGGTGGCGGTAAAGGGATTTTCAACGTAACTGTAGAGGTTGATTGCCAACAGGCGACAACTGTCGTAAGGACACAGCGGGATTTCGCCGCAGGGATTGGTGGAAATGGTGCGGAAGCCCAAGTCGGCATAGCAGTCGGGAACGGATTCGCGGATGATGGTGTCCCAGAACATGACGCCGGGTTCGGCGGATTGCCAGGCGTTGTGGATGATTTTCTCCCACAGTTTGCGGGCGTCAGTCTCTTTCACGATGGACGGATTGTCGCTGTCAACGGGGTATTGCTGTTGGAACTTTTTATCTTCGACGACAGCCTGCATAAACTCGTCGGTCAGCCGTACCGAGACGTTGGCGCCGGTAACTTTTCCGGCTTGCATCTTGGCGTCAATGAAATCTTCTGCGTCGGGGTGTTTCACGGAGATGCTCAGCATGAGGGCGCCGCGTCGTCCGTCTTGTGCTACTTCGCGTGTTGAGTTGGAGAAACGTTCCATGAACGGGACGATGCCGGTGGAGGTCAAGGCGCTGTTTTTCACGGATGTCCCTTTCGGACGGATGTGCGACAGGTCGTGTCCTACGCCGCCGCGACGTTTCATCAGTTGCACCTGTTCCTCATCGGTCTTGATGATGCCGCCGTAACTGTCGGCGGGATTATCGTCACCGATGACGAAACAGTTCGACAGCGAAACTATCTGAAAATCATTGCCTATTCCTGTCATCGGGCTGCCCTGCGGAATGACATACCGGAAATCTTTGAAGAGTTCGTATATCTCCTCTTCCGACATCGGATTGGGGTATTTCTTTTCAATGCGGGCAAATTCCCGTGCCATCCGGTGGTGCATGGCGTCGGGGTCTTTTTCGTAAGTGTCCCCGTTTCCGTCTTTCAGGGCGTACTTGTTAGCCCAAGTGGTGGCAGCGAGTTCGTCGCCATTAAAGTACTGAACAGAATGACGCACCGCCTCTTTTTGAGGAAGTGGTTGTAACTCAACTTTGGTTTTCTCTTTATGTTCCATCGTTCGATCGAAGTTTTGTATGTTGTTTAAATCTCTATCTTCTTCGTCTATTTTGCTGTTAGACAAAAATTCGGGACGCAACCTCGCTTTCACAAGGTCGTCGTAGTAGCCCGTTTTCTGCTCTTGTTCTACTTCTTCCGTCAAAAAAATGGCGTCGCCCATACTGTCGTTGATTTTTTATCAATAAAACATTTCATTATCTACACAAACATTATACATTAACTTTTTCATTTACAATGCTGTACGCAAAAAAGCATCTCTCGTATAAAGGTTTTCCAAAGGTAGAAGTATTTGGTATAATCGTAAGAAAAAAAACATTTCTTTTATCAACAATTTGCTGTGCATAAAATTAAATGCTGTAAATCAAGTAGAAAAGAGGGCTTTTCTATTTTGTTTCCCGAAAATATTTTTTTGGCACGATTTTTGGTAATGGGCGCCGCCTCAAAAATAAAATACTGACATTTTCAATTAAAATCGTACCTTTGCAGTTTGATTATATTAAATACGTAATAGCATGAAAAAATTTTTTAAAATCACAGGAATTGTTCTATTGGTCATCATCGTGTTGATGATTGTGTTGCCTTTTGTGTTTAAGGGCAAGATCATAGAAGTAGTTAAGCAAGAGGTCAATAAGACGCTGACGGCGGACGTTGACTTCCAAAAAATCGGACTAAGTCTCTTTTCCGATTTTCCATACCTTTCGGTCAACATTCACGAGGTCTCAGTTGTTGGTCGTGAGGCGTTTACGGGCGACACATTGGCTTACGTTGAAAAGTTGCATCTCGCGGTGAACGTGATGAGCATCTTTGGCGACGATGGCATTGAGGTACGCAAGATAAACATCCATCACCCCATCGCTAACTTGCTGATTGACAAGGAAGGAAACGCCAACTGGGACATCGTCAAACCATCGGAAGAAGAAACCGCGCCGGAGGCGGAAGCGCCGGACACGACCGCAAGCGCTTTCAAACTGATGGTCAAGGATTTGTCCATAACAAACGGAAATATCGTCTATGATGATCAGGCAGGCGGTATGAAATTTGCCGCCGACGATTTGAATTTCCGTCTGTCGGGCGACCTCACCGCCGATTTGGTAACGCTGAAAGTGATGCTGGGCATCGAAAAAGCCTCTTTCGTCATGGACGGCGTCCCATATCTGAGCAAGGCTAAGATTGACTTTAACAGCGACATCGAAGCGGACTTGGAACATAGCAAATACACCTTGCAGAAGAACGAACTGAAACTCAACGCTTTGGAGTTTGACTTCGCCGGCTGGGTGGCGATGCCCGACGACGACATTGACATGGATTTGTCATTAACAGCCATCAAATCGGAGTTCAAAAACTTTCTGTCGCTCATCCCCGCCTTGTACGCCAAAGATTTTGCCTCCATACAGACGGCGGGAACGCTCGCTTTTGCTGTTACGGCGCAGGGGAAAATGACCGAAACGGCGTATCCCGCTTTCGACCTGAAACTGCAGATAGAAAACGCCATGTTCAAATATCCCGACCTGCCGAAAGCGGTTGATAATATTCAGGTTGCGACACATGTTTTCAGTCCGGGAGGCGACTTGGACAATACCGTCGTTGACGTGAGCAAGTTCCATGTAGAGATGGGCAATAACCCGTTTGACATCAAACTGTTATTGAAAAAACCGCTCTCGAACCCGACTTTCGACTTTACGGCAAAAGGAAACATCAACCTAAACACAATCAACGACTTTTATCCATTGGACGACGACATGGATATTGCCGGTATTCTGACGGCAGACCTGACGGCGAAAGGCGACATGGCAACCATTGACGCCGAAAAGTATGAAGATATGGACGTTACGGGCGTGTTGGAGTTCTCCGGCGGGAAGTTGAAAACCGACATGGTAACGGACGAAGTGTTGATTGAAAAACTGAAACTCGACTTTTCACCGCGTTACGTCAACATGACGACCGCCGCTAAAATAGGGAAAAACGACCTCAAAGCGGACGGTAAGTTGGAAAACTTTATCGGATACGCCCTGCGGGATGATGCAATCAAAGGAGAGTTGAAAATAAACTCCGACTATTTGAATATCAACAGTTTGATGGGCGAAGAGACAGCGGAAGCAACAACGCCGGAAGCCGAAACAGAAGCGCCGATGTCGGTCGTCGAAATCCCGAAAAATGTTGATTTTCTCCTCAATTTGGATGTGAAACAGTTGATTTACGACGACTTCGACCTTCATCAGGTTTCGGGAGCGGTGGCAGTGAAAGATGGAGTATTAGACTTGAAAAACCTCAGTATGAAGGCATTAGATGGCGACATGAAACTTGCAGGAACGTACAAAGTCCCCAATCCGTCTCAACCCGAAGTGGATATGAAGATAAGCATCAGCAATGTGGACGTGCAGCAGACCGCCAAGACCTTTGTTACAATACAAAAACTACTGCCCGTTATTGACAAGACTACCGGACGTATGTCGTTGGATTTGAACATGAAAACCATGTTAGACCCAACCATGTCGCCCGATCTGAACACCATGAACGCGACGGGGAAAATATCCTCTCCGGGCGTGAAAGTGGAAGATTTGGAAGTCCTCAACAAAATTGCCGACGCCACCAAGATTGACAAACTGCGGAAACTGTCGTTAGACCGTTTTGCGTTGAATTTCACCTGTGTTGACGGACGGGTAACAACCGAACCTTTCGAGGTGAAATCGGGCAACATCAAAGCTTCGGTGTTCGGTTCGACGGGATTGGACGAAACCATTGACTACACCCTCAGCACCAAAATCCCACGTAGCGAGTTAGGAACGGAAGCCAACGCCGTCATTACCAAGTTAGGAAGCAACATTTTCGGCACGGGCATCAATGTTACGCTGCCCGAAACCATCGAACTGCCCATCGGCGTTGGCGGGACATTTACCCAGCCGGTTGTTAAGTTGGGCGAACTTGGAAATGCCGGAAAAGACATCGTGAAAGACGTGGTGCAACAAGTTGTTGAGCAAGGCAAAGAGAAGGTGAACGAGCAAATAGACAAAGCCTTAGAAGAGGCTAAGAAACAACGTGATAAACTCATCTCCGAAGCACAAAAACAAAAGGAAAACTTGGTGAAACAAGCACGCGACGCAGGTAATAAAGGCGTTGCGGAAGCCGACAAACAGGGACAGGAATTGGTAAAGAAAGCCAGCAACCCGATAGCCAAAAAAGCCGCCGAAGAGAGCGCTAAAAAGTTGAAACAGGAGGCGCAGAAAAAATCCGACGACTTAGTCAGAGAGGCGGAAAAGAAAGGCGACGATATCATCGCAAAAGCCAAAAAGGAAGGCGACGACTTAGTGAAGAAAGCCGAAGATAAAAAATTGTAAAATTAATACTTTGAAATATTACTTTATAGCAGGCGAAGCATCGGGCGACTTACATGCGTCCAACCTGATGAAAGCCTTAAAAAAATCAGATCCCGAAGCCGTCTTTCGCGGCTTCGGGGGCGATTTGATGGTTGCGCAAGGACTACAACTAACGAAACACTATCGCGAGATGGATTTTATGGGTTTCGTAAAGATTGCGATGAACCTGCGTACCGTCCTGAAAAACATCAAGTTGTGCAAAAAAGACATCCTCAACTTTCAGCCCGATGTAGTTATTTTGCTCGATTACCCCGGCTTCAACCTCCGCATCGCCAAATTTCTGAAACAGCAGGGAATCAAGAACTTCTACTACATCTCACCCCAAGTCTGGGCATGGCAACAGTCGCGGGTACACCAGATAAAACGCGATGTTGACCGTATGTTCGTGATACTGCCGTTTGAAAAAGATTTCTACAAAAAGTTCGACTACGAAGTTGACTTTGTGGGACATCCGCTCTTGGACGCTTTGCAGAACGAACAACAGGAGTTCGACAGAACGCATTTTTGCGCTCAACATCATTTGCAGTCGTCCAAACCCATCGTCGCGTTGCTGCCGGGCAGCCGTCGGCAAGAGATAAAAAAGATGCTCCCGCTGATGACCTCGTTGCAAGCCGATTTCCCGACACACCAATTTGTCATAGCGGGCGTCTCGTCGGTGGAGACGACGTTTTATAAAAGGTATAGCGCCGCGCCGGATATTCCTGTCATACAACACGTTACACGAAAGTTACTTCGCTCCTCCGAGGCGGCTTTGGTAACCAGCGGAACGGCGTCGCTCGAAACAGCCCTCATGAAAACACCCGAAATCATCTGTTACAAAGGCGATTACATCAGTTACCTCATCGCCAAACAGTTGATAAAAGTGAAATACATCGGACTTCCCAACCTCATCATGGACAAACCCATCGTCAAAGAACTGATACAAAACGACTTCAACCGGCTCAACCTCAAAAACGAACTCACCGAACTGCTCCTCAACCCCGAAAAACGACTGCAACTCGCCACCGACTACAACGCCTTAGAACAAAAATTGGGCGGCGGCGGCGCTTCCGAAAAGACGGCGGCGCTGATGTGGAAGTGGATTGGCACGCAGATGTGTTATTGAGCGCCCCTGTGCTGAGCGAAGCCGAAGTAGCCGAAATACGTAGATTTAAAAATCTTGAATTAAAGGATATAACCAAATACAAGGTGATACAATGGCGAATCGCGTACATACTGTCGCGATAGTATCACTAATTTAGTAACAGCTTTTACTAATTGTTTTTAGAAATTCTAATGCAAAAACAAACAAGTCGCATGACACGGCAGACTGACTGAGAGCCTGTATCGTGGAATCTACCAATATTCAAACACTATCCGATATCAAGAATATCGTCATGTGGCTTACTCCGCACAAAAGCTAATGGACATTTTGGGTTTATTTCATTGTCATCAAATCTTTGCTGATGATCAGTTGTGCTTCGGTGGCGGCTTGCACCTGTTCGACGGTAAATTCGGGATGGATTTCTTGCAGGACGATGCCATCCGGTGTTATCTCCATCACGCCCATTTCGGTGATGATGAGGTTAACCTGTCCGGCGGCGGTCAGCGGGAGGGTACATTTTTTGAGGATTTTCTTGTTGTTGCCGGCGGTGTGTTCCATGGCTAAGATTACCTTTTTGGCGCCTACTAACAGGTCCATGGCGCCTCCCATTCCGGGGGTTTTTTTGCCGGGGATCATCCAGTTTGCCAAGTCGCCTTTTTCGTCCACCTGCAAGGCGCCGAGGACGGTTATGTCGACATGTCCGCCGCGGATGATGACAAACGAGGTGGCGCTGTCGAACGAGACGGCGCCGGGCAACGCGGTGATGTAGCCGCCTCCGGCGTTGACTAAGGTGGGGTCTTCCTCTCCGGCTTCGGGCGTGGGACCCATGCCCAGCAGTCCGTTTTCCGATTGTAAGACGACGTGTACGTTTTCCGGGATGTAGTTCGGGATCAGGGTCGGCAGTCCGATGCCCAGATTGACCACATCGCCGTCTTTCAATTCTAACGCCGCACGACCGGCGATGACTTCGCGTATTTGATTTTTATCCATGATGTCTCTATTTTGTTATCTATTTCAAATGTTCTGCAAGGAATTTTTCCATGGCGCGGTAGAAGTCGAACTGATTTTCCTGATTGTGGAAACCGTGTCCTTCGTTATCTTTCACCATATATTCCACCTCGACGCCTTGCGCTTTCAGCGCTTCCACCATCTGGTCCGATTCCGCCTTATTGACGCGCGGGTCGTTGGCGCCCTGTGCGATAAAGAGCGGCGCTTTTATCTTTTCGGCGTTGAGGGATGGTGAGTTTTCCGCCATCATCAGGCTGTCTTGTTCCGGGTCGCCCACCATTTCGTACATTGTTTTGAGGTAGAGTTCCCAGTAGGGCGGGATGGTTTGCAGGAAAGTGAACAGGTTGGAAACGCCCACATAGTCCACGCCACAGGCGTAGAGGTCGGGATGTTTCACCAATCCTTGCAGTGTGGCATATCCGCCGTAACTCCCGCCGTAGATGGCGATGCGGTTTTTGTCGGCGATGCCTTTGTTGATCAGCCATTCCACGCCGTCGGCGATGTCGTCCTGCATGGTTTGTCCCCACTGTTTGAACGATGCTTTCCAAAAATCTTTTCCATAACCTGTTGAGCCTCTGAAGTTCATCTGCAAGACGGCATATCCGCGATTGCATAAAAACTGTATTTCGGGATTAAACCCCCAATGGTCGCGTGCCCACGGTCCGCCGTGCGGGTTGACGACGACGGGGAGGTTTTTGGCATTATCCAAAGTATATCCAACGGGAAGTGTCAGATAACCGTTGATAGTCAATCCGTCGCGCGAGGTGTAGGCGATGGGATAGATGGTAGCCATGTTGTTCTCGTCAATCCACGGGCTGACGTCGGCGATTTTGTTCAGTTCGCCGGTTTCGTCGTCGTAGAAGTAGTATGCTCCGAGAGAGCGGTCGCTGTAGGTGCGCACGATTCTTTTGGTTTCGTCTTTGGTAACGGAGGTTGTGCCGAAGTCGTATCCTTGGAGCAAGGTTTCCAACTTGTCATTGCGTTGTTTGGTCCCCTCGTCGAAGAAGTGTTTTTCGGTTTTAGCGCCCACGTAGGTGCAGGCGGTCAACACTTTCCGTTTTTTGGAGTACGACACGCCGCTCAGGTCGTAGTTCGGATTTTCGTAGAGCGTCTCTATCTCTTTCAGGTCGGTGAGGCTGAATTCTACCAACGCCGTTTTATCCCTTCCGAGGTTCGACAGGACGTAGAGGTTTTTGTTGTCGAATGTGAAAAGATATGGGGCGAATGTCTCGGTATAGTCTACCGTCAGGATGATTTGGAACGGATCTTTTTCCGTTTCGCGGTAGAGGATTTCTTGTGTCAATCCGTCGGGTGCCACGCCGAAGGCGAGCCGTAATTTCCCGTCATGGTCGGTCATCCATCCCTGTATGTTACCCGGATTTTCGGCAATCATCTCCATCTCGCCCGTTTCAATATTGAGTCGGTAGGCGTCGAACACCTGCGGGGTTCTTTTGTTTAAGCCGATGATGACTTCTGCCGGAATCTCTTCCAAGTCGTCAATGATTTCTGTTCTAACGCCCTCAAAATCAGTGAGTGAAATCAAATTGGTTCCATCGGGATTTACGCCCACTAAGAAGTAATTTTCGTCGCCACCTTTGTCTTTCAGATAGACGATACGGTTGTTGCTTGCCCAGAAATAACCGGCGATGTCGCGGTCGAGTTCTTCGGTGATACGGGCGGCTTCCTCCGCTCCGACTTCCTGTACGAAGATGTTCATACGGTCTTGATAGGGCGCCATGTAGGAGTAATATTTCCCGTCGGGGGAAATCTGATACGAACTCTTTTCAGGATTTCTGAAAAAATCTTCCAATGGGAGCAACGGCGCCTTCTGAATGTTGGGTTTACACTGCATAAATAAAACGATTGTGCCTGCACATACGGCGGCAAGGGTTAATAAAATTTGTTTCTTCATGGTTTGATATATTTAAAAATTTTTATTCAGCACAGAGGCACAGAGGACACAGAGGGTCACAGAGTGCCGTTTATTTTTCGATGTATGCCATTTTTGAGTAAAGGTACGTTAAAATTAATAAGTAATCCTAATTTTTTACCGGATAACTTCAAATAGGTTAGCAGTTGAAACTCGTGAACAGGCAAAATTGCTTCTACAGATTTTAATTCCAAAATCACTTTATCTTCAACTAAAATATCAATAAAAAATTCCTTGTCCAATGTGTTCCCTTTGTAGCAAACAGGGATTTGCACCTGTCTTTCAGCACGTAATCCACGATACTTTAATTCCTCTAATAAGCAATATTCATAAACAGATTCCAATAACCCTGCTCCAAGTTCTTTGTGAACTTCAATAGCAGCGCTAATTATATTTTTTGAAATAACATTGTAATCAAATTCTGACATATTCTCTGTGTAACTCTGTGATCTTTGTGCCTCTGTGCTGAATAAAAAACGATAATATCATCATTTTATTTTAAAATCTATCTGCACTACGTCGGTGCACTTCCTGCGCCAAAAACGACGCCACGTTGTCGGCGTAAGTGTTCATGCCGAAGCCGGCATCGTAGCCGAGTTCTTTGGCGAGTTCGTGGGTGATGCGGGGACCGCCGCAGGCGACGATCATCCTGTTGCGCAAGCCTTCGGCTTCCATCATCTCTATCAGTTCTACTAAGTTTTTGACGTGGACGTCTTTTTGTGTTACCGTCTGCGAGACCAAGATGGCGTCGGCGTTCATTTCGATGGCTTTGGCGAGGATTTCTTCGTTTAGCACCTGACTGCCCATGTTGAGGGCGTCGAACATTTCGTAACGTTCCAATCCGTAGTGTCCGGCGTAGCCTTTCATGTTCATGATGGCGTCGATGCCGACGGTGTGTGCGTCGGTGCCGGTGCTGGCGCCTACGACGACGATTTTCCGTCCGATGTGTTCTTTGATGAAGACGTCCGTGTCGTGCATGCTCCACACCGTGGATTCCACTTTCGGTACACGGATGTTGGAGAAATCCACCGTCTCGGCGCATGTCCCGTAGCAGTTGAAGAAGGTGTAGCCGTCGGTGAGTTCTTTGTAGAAGGCGACCTGCGGGTTGTCGAAACCCATCTTTTTCATTAGCACTTTGGCGGCTTCGATGGCTTCGTCGCCGCACGGCACGGGCAGAGTGAAACTCAGTTGCACCTTGCCGTCGTTCATCGTATCGCCGTAGGGCTTTACGTGTTTCAGATCCAATGTTTTGTCGAACTCTTTCGCCGACGTGGAGTATAATCCGCTGCTCATTTTTCCGATTTTTATTCTACTAAACTATTCGAGATGCAAAAGTACAACAAATTTGTGAATTGTGAGGGGAATACCAGAGCAAACGCATTAAATTCTTTTGTATTTTCATTGATAAAACCATCTTTTCTGTTTTTCCTGATAAAGTATTGCCAGTGTGTTGAGGGTATTACCGGAATCAGCGAATCACTGCCATGACCGTTGTTGAAGCTACCAAAGTAGAAGTGAGTAACGATTTGATAAATTGGATTTATGTAGGCGATGCAAGTGGTTCGTTGTCGGGTGTTGATATAAATGGGAAAGTTCCTGCGGGCAGCAAATATAAATATGTTCGTCTAACCGATTTAAGAACAGCACCGAGTGGTACTTGGCCAGAAGCGGATATTGATGCCGTAGCCGTATTACACCCTGCGTTTGGCTAAAGCAAAATTAAAGAGGATTTTTATTTCAAACAATAATTGTATCTTTGCAAAAAAAGTTTATCATCATGACAAAAAATAATGACATCATCAACCGTTACATCCTTTTGGGAATCATGATTGTTGCCGCTGTGTTGCGGTTTTACGATTATTTCCATATTCCGTTTACGCACGACGAACTGAGCGCCCTGTTCAGAACGCGATTTGACACCTTTTCGGAACTCATCGAAAAAGGAGTAAAAACGGGCGACACCCATCCGCCTGCCGTTCAGGTTTTTCTCTACTACTGGGTAAAACTCTTCGGAACGTCCGAATGGGTTGTAAAACTGCCGTTTACGCTCTTTGGCTTGGCGTCCGTTGCGCTGATCTACCTCATCGCAAAAAAGTGGTATAACGAAACTGTCGGGACGATTTCCGCCGCATTTCTCGCCAGTTTGCAATACATGGTCATGTACAGTCAGATTGAGCGACCTTACATCAGCGGCGTGTTTTTCTCGTTGGCGATGGTCTATTTCTGGACACAACTGATGCTCAATCCCGAAAAACACTTCTACCGCAACAGCGCCTTTTACATACTGTTCAGCGCCTTATGCGCTTATAATCACCATTTTAGTTTGCTGTTTGTGGCTATTGTCGGCTTGACGGGATTGTTTCTGATTCAACGAAAATATATACTGAAATACATCATCAACGCCGCCGTCATTATGCTGCTTTACGTTCCGAATATCCCGATTGTCCTGAATCAATTAGGGATGGGCGGCATCGAAGAGTGGTTGGGAAAACCGCATAACGACTTCCTTATTGATTATATCTTTTATGCTTTCCAATTTTCGTTTGTCTCTCTCTCCGTGGTGGCGGGATTGATGCTATTCGGATTGGTGAAAAGGGCAAAAATCAATTATAAATGGCTGACGGTGGCTGTTCTGTGGTTTTTTCTTCCGTTTTTGATAGGATTCCTCTATTCAAGGTATGTCAATGCTGTTTTACAGTATTCCGTATTAATTTTCAGTTTTCCGTTTCTTCTCTTCATTCTGTTCGGTCATATCAAAAATCAAAAGCCGCTCGTCAATCTTATCATGGCGGTTATTATTCTGACAGTCAATACTTTCGTACTTGTCAACGTCAGAAAACATTATACGCTGTTTTACAACTCGCCCTACGTAAAAATTTTGGAAGACCACGAACTCGCCCACCAAAAGCACGAAAATGTCGCCTCTTTAATCCATTCGTTCCGGAAGATAAGCCGGTTTTATTGGGATAGGATACCGGTCAGCGCTCCGTTTTACTGGATTGACACGATCAACAGTGAAAAAGAGTTGGTTACACTCGTAAAAGCGCAAGCCGAAAAGGCGGATTACCTCTATTTGGGCATCGTTTCGCACAATAATCCTAACACGGTTCCTATTGTTCAGGACTATTTTCCCCACATAGAATGGCAACATAACTATCAGGCAGGAACGACTTTTTTGTTTTCTAAAAATGCTGATAATCAAGTAGATAATATTTTATTTTCCGACAAAAATTCCTATGTCATTGATAGTTTGACAGAATATTCCCCTGTATCTTTTTCCAAGCCGCTTTCCGAGATTACTTCCAATCAATACAACTTCATTGACGTTTCGGTGAAGTTTCTTGTGCCGGAAAATTACGAAGATATTATCTTGGTCGCCTCTTTGGAGAATGAAAACGGGAGTATTCACTGGAACGGCGTTTCGTTCGACAGATATGTTTCCGACGAAGACATCGGGACATGGGTTACCATCCACCATTCGGTCAAACTTTCCGACATCTATCTGAAACACAAGAACATAGAGTTTAAAACCTACATCTGGAATAACGGCAAACGCACCTTCACGGTAGCGGATTTTTCGGTTCGCCTGCGCGAAGGGAATCCGGTGGTTTACGGGCTGTGGTTTAAGGTTTGATTTTTTTCGTATCTTTGCAGTCAGATTTGAAATCATCAAACTAACAACATAAACCTATGATTTTCAGAATAGTAGTTTTAGCAAAGCAAGTACCCGACACTCGCAATGTGGGTAAAGACGCAATGAAAGAAGATGGTACCGTCAACAGGGCTGCCCTGCCTGCCATCTTCAATCCGGAAGACTTGAACGCCTTAGAGTTGGCGCTCCAAATGAAAGACCAAATACCTGATTCCGAAGTCGTTATCCTGACAATGGGACCATTTCGTGCGGCGGAGATCATCCGCGAATCCATGTATCGCGGCGCCGACAAGGGCTATCTCATCACCGACCGCAAATTTGCCGGTTCCGACACGTTGGCGACCTCTTACGCCCTCTCGTTGGCGGTGAAAAAGTTGATGCCGTGCGACGTAGTCATCGCCGGACGACAGGCTATTGACGGCGACACGGCGCAGGTAGGACCGCAGACAGCCGAAAAGTTGCACATACCGCAAATCACCTACGCCGAAGAGTTGGTGGATATCAACCGCGAATCCGTTACCATAAAACGTCGTTTGGAGCGTGGCGTGGAGGTGGTGCAAGCCAAGTTTCCCGTCATGATTACCGTACACAGTTCGGCGCCCGACTGTCGTCCGCGCAATGCCAAATTGACCATGAAGTACAAACATGCACGCGCCACATCCGAACTGCAAGAGGCAGACAGCAAGTACAACGACCTGCGCAATGCTCGTCCATACCTTATTATTAATGAGTGGACGGTCGCCGACCTCAACGCCGACGACGCATGGTTAGGCTTAGGCGGATCGCCCACCAAAGTGAAAAAGATTGACAACGTCGTGCTGACCCACAAAGACGCTACCGTGATGACGCCGTCAGACGAAGATATAGATGTATTAATGAAAGAGTTGATTGCAAGCCACGTAATCGGCTGATCTTAAAAAGAATAGAGATATGAACAGTGTATTTGTATATTGCGAGATAACCGAAGAAGGAGACGTGGCAGACGTTAGCCTCGAACTTCTCAGCAAAGGGCGTAAACTCGCCGATGAATTAAAAACAAAGTTGGAAGCCGTTGTTATCGGTAACAGTATCAATGGGATAGAGAGTAAAATCTTCCCTTATGGCGTGGATCGCGCCCATATTGCCGACGACCAGCGGTTGTTTCCATACAGCACCCTCCCCCACTCTGCCATTGTAGCGAAACTGTTTCAGGAAGAAAAACCGGAGATAGCGCTTTTCGGCGCGACTTCCGTAGGACGCGACCTGGCGCCGCATGTCGCCTCGGCTCTGCGTTGCGGATTGACCGCCGACTGCACCAGCCTCGAAATAGGAAGCCACGAAGACCCGAAAGCAGGAAAGACCTACCCGCAACTGCTGTATCAGATTCGTCCTGCCTTTGGCGGTAACATCATCGCCACCATCATCAACCCCGAAACCCGTCCGCAGATGGCGACCGTGCGCGAAGGAGTGATGAAAAAAGAGGTCTGCGACACCGCTCACACGGGCGAAGTCGTGCATTTGGACATTTCCAAATATGTGAATGACAGTGATTTCGTTGTAAAAATCATCGAACGCCATATTGAAGAGCAGAAAGTCAACATCAAGGGGGCTCAAATCATCGTTTCCGGTGGTTATGGCGTGGGGAGCAAGGAGAATTTCAAACTTTTGTATGAGTTTGCCGATGCCATCGGAGCGGAAGTGGGCGCTACCCGTGCTGCGGTAGATGCCGGCTTTGCGCCGAACGAGCGTCAGATAGGACAAACGGGCGTTACCGTGCGTCCGAAGTTGTATATCGCCTGCGGCATCTCCGGCGCCGTTCAGCACCGCGCAGGGATGGATCAATCATCGAAAATCATCTCCATCAACACCGACCCCGATGCGCCCATCAACGCTATTGCCGACTATGTCATCACAGGCGATGTGGTGGAGGTGTTGCCGAAGATGTTATTGTATTATCGTAAAAATAGTAAGTAAAAATCAGAAATATCATGGAGAATTATTATTCCGACAACCCGTGTTTGAAACACCACCTGAATCATCCTCTGATGAAGCGCATTGTGGATCTGCGCGAGCGCGATTATGCCGACAAAGATGTGTATGACTACGCTCCTGTTGATTTCGAGGACGCCATGGACAGTTATGAAAAGGTCATGGAGATAGTGGGCGAGATTTGCGGAGACGTCTTAGCGCCCTCCGCCGAAGCCAACGACCACGACGGTCCGCAACTGATTAATAATGAAGTAATATACGCCAAAGGCACCGCCGAAGCCCACCAAAAACTGATTGCTGCCGGTCTCTACGGGCTCGCCCTGCCACGCTGCTACGGCGGGTTGAATTTCAGCCTGATTCCATACGTCATGTCGGCAGAGATTGTGGCACGCGCCGATGCCGGATTTTCCAACATCTGGGGATTACAGGATTGCGCCGAAACAATCTTGGAGTTTGCCAACGACGAGGTAAAAGCCGCCTTCCTGCCGCGCGTCTCAAAGGGAGAGACGATGGCGATGGTCTTAACGGAACCCGACGCCGGCTCCGACCTGCAGGCTGTCCAACTGAAAGCCACCCTAAACGAAAACGGCGAATGGCGTCTGAACGGCGTTAAACGCTTTATCACCAACGGCGACGCCCATATCGCATTGGTGATGGCACGCTCGGAAGAAGGCACCAAAGACGCCCGCGGCTTGTCGCTCTTCGTTTACGACCGCAAAGATAAGGCGGTAAAGATACGACGGATAGAGAATAAATTGGGCATCAAAGGCTCGCCGACCTGCGAGATGGTGTTCGACAACGCGCCTGCCGTGCTGGTGGGCGACCGCCGCATGGGATTGATAAAATATGTGATGTCGCTGATGAACGGCGCACGTCTTGGCGTGGGCGCTCAGTCGGTGGGCATCGCCGAAGCCGCCTACCGCGAAGCGTTGAAATATGCTCACGAGCGCGAACAGTTCGGCAAGCCGATAATCCGGTTTCCCGCTGTGTATGAGATGTTAAGCCTCATGCGGGCAAAGACGGAAGCCGCACGCTCGCTGCTCTACGAAACGGCACGCACCATTGACATCTATAAGTCTTACGACGCCATCGCGCACGAGCGCAAATTAGAAAAAGAGGAACGCGACGAACAAAAAGCCTTCAGCCGCAAAGCCGACATGCTCACCCCCATCCTGAAACTGATGGCAAGCGAATATAGCAACCAGAACGCCTACGACGCCATCCAGGTCTTCGGCGGCACAGGCTACATGAAAGACTTTCCCGTGGAACGTCTCTACCGCGACGCTCGCATCACCTCCATCTACGAAGGCACCTCACAGTTGCAGGTCGTGGCGGCTATCCGCGGCGTCGGCAACGGAGCGTTGCTCAACATCATTAAAGAGTACGAAAACAGCGAAATACCGGAAAAACTTCACCATCTGCGCAATCGCCTGATAACGCTCACCGAAAAATATCAGGAAGCCGTCTCCTACGCGCAAGCGCTTGAAAACGAAGAAGCGTGGGATTTCCTTGCCCGCCGAATGGTCGAAATGGCAGCCAATATCATCATGGGATATCTGCTGCTGTTGGATGCTGCCCGCAATGATTACTATTCCACATCCGCCCATGTCTTTCTGAAGAAGATTGAGGCAGAAAATGTGGAGAAGAGCGTTTGCATTTTGAACTTTAAAAGTGAGGATTTGGGGTTGTATAGAGTCTGTGCTGAATAAAGTAACTCGTAACTCGTAGTTCCGGATTGCTTCGTCGTTCCTCCTCGCAATGACGCGCTGTCTCACATCGCATATCGCATATCGCACATCGCCTCAATGCGTAATATTCTTCATCTTAATCCAGAAAACCTCAACTTTCAGCGTGCCGGTTATCGTTGCAGTCGTATTATTCGCATAAACCACTTCCATTTTAATTTCATATACGCCGGTCTCAAACTCTTTGCTCCAGTCCAACATATCCTGCGCATCGGTTTCTTCTACGCCGTCAATAAACCATTTCAGACTGCCCGGATCGGGGCTTAATCCCTCTATCTCGGCGTGGAAGTCCACATTTTTGGCGCAAAAGATGGTATCATATACTGTAATTGGTAATACCATCCGAAATTGTATTATAAATTGCTACCTTTTCGTTTTTTTTCCCTTTACATATAAAAAAAAATCGTACATTTGCGCCCAATTATATATGTATTAGACATAAAATTAGATAAAATAGATATTGAAAGGTAAAAAAACGCGATTATGAAAGGTTTTAAAAAATGTCCGAAGGGGCACTTCTACAAAGATGATTTGACACAATGCCCACATTGTCAAGGGAAAGGGAACACGTCCGGTAATAATACCGCCACCATTGTGGGCGACGGAAATATGAAGACACAAGTTATTCCGGAGTTTGACGGTGATGATTCCAACAAGACTATCATTGTTGGCGAGAAGAATCAGCCAAAGAGTTTGAATCGTAAAGTCAGCATGATTTCCAACAATAAGACCGTTTTCGAGGATGAATTTGAAGAGGAGACAGAAGGCGGCAGCGTTGTAGTAAAAAAGGAGCGTCGGAGCGATCGCCGATTAGTGGGTTGGTTGGTTACCTTTTCCATTGATCCGCTGGGGATTGACTATAAACTGTATGAGGGACGAAACGAAATCGGACAAGGCGTTGACTGCAACATTACGGTGAATGATAAAACCATGTCCAGAAGACATGCCACGATTTTGTTTCGGGCAGATAAATATAAGATCAAAGACGAACTCTCTTCCCACGGCACCTTTGTTAATGAAAAAGATATTGAGGAAGAGACAGTTGAATTATACGACGGCGATATTATTAAGATGGGGGAAACGATGTTTAAATTTAAAACCGCTTTTTGACAAAATAATGATTTAACGGATAAATACAAACCATGAGCGCGTTAGCAACGACATATTCGAAGACGCTGGCTGAGATAGATTTAAGTTTTGAGGAAAAACGGAAATCCATAGAGGCAGAGATAGAACAATCCAAACAGGAGGTGGTTGACCTGTTCGAGAGTTATGGTTTTTCGCCCAATGCCATTCGTGATTTTGGGAAAGTGTTGCTCGACGATGAGAAGAACTATCCGCTGCCTTACGCTTTCCGCATAGGCAACCTGCTCCCCAAACAAGACAACGTCGCTCACGACATACTTATTCCGGCAATTTTACCCTTCACCAACACGAATGCCATCGGATTTTTGATTGATAATGAACAGAATAACGAAGATGCAATACAATCTATTTTTCAGTTAATAGCCTTTCGGTTTATGTTGTCGCTGCCCATAAGTTTGTGCAAATTTCATTTTGTTGACACGCTTTCGTTTGGCAAAAAGTTCAATGTCATGAACCGCCTGTCCGACAAAATCATGACCAACGCGATGGTCAACGACGAAAAACGACTGAGCGAACTGATTACGGAATTAGAACAAGCGGTTATTGACTTAAACCAAAACCAACTGATACAATATCACTCGCTCGAAGAGTACAACAAAGACGCCGGAACACTGGCTGTCCCATACCGGTTTGTCTTTATCTCCAATTTCCCGCACGGATTCTCAAGAACCGAATTGACCGAGCGTTTCTACAAATTGATTCAGAATCAAAACGCTATCAAAGCCGGAATTTACATTTTCTACAGTTTTAGTTTTATTGATAAAGAAAAAGATAAAGATAACGTCGCGAAACTGCCGCATGGATTTGATATTTCGGAATATATGAACATCTCCACGCTGATCTATCCGAATGCCGACGGCTGCTATGAAATTGACAACTCCATTTTTGATAAGCCATTCAACGACACATTCAATATCAAACTTCACACACAACTTCCCAACAACTTAGACACGCTCATTGACGCCATTAACCGAAAAGCCAACAACGTGAAACAGCCTGTTATCTCGTTGGATGCGTATCTCGAAAATCTGATACAAACCCAGACCTATTGGAAAGAGAGTACCAGGTTGGGCATAAAAATCCCCGTTGGGAAAAAACCGGTGGACGAGACCGTCTTTTTCGAATTGGGAGGCGATACCGCCGATTACTTTGCAATGGTTGGCGGACGACCCGGGTACGGAAAAACCGTGTTGCTGCACAATATCATCAGCAATGGCGCTATCATCTATTCGCCCTTGGAACTGAACTTTTATTTGATAGACTGTGCGAATGGAACAGGATTTAAGCCTTATGACAAATTGCCACATGCCACTTTCGTCTCCATCACAAACCAACGGGAATATACCGTTAGCGCGTTGGAACACCTTATCAATGAAATGGATCGTAGAGGAGAACTTTTCAAAAATACCGGAGATAAATTAGGAACAACCATTGAAAAAATAGAAGAGTACCGCAAACAGACAGGGGAAATCTTACCTCGACTATTAGTGATTATAGACGAGTTTCAGGTATTATTGGAAAGTGGAGATAAAATTTCCCGAAAAACAGGACTTTATTTGGAAAAAATAGTCAGGATTGGACGAAAATACGGGATGCATGTTGTGTTCTGCACACAAAGTTACCGCAACTTAGACTTTAATACCGATTTAATCACGCTGCGGATAGCGTTCAATTTAAAAGAGTACGACAGCATCAAAGTATTGGGCGGCAGTAACGAAGCCGCCGCCACCCTGACCAAAAAAGGCGAAGCGATTCTAAACAACAAAAACGGAAATGTGCGCGACAACATCAAATTTCAAGGCGCTTACACCGATAAAATGCTCGAATATGTAGGATTTTGCAACTCCAAACTGAATGAATTAGCCGGTTACGCCCATCAACGGTTTGTATTTGATGGCAGCATAGACAGCAATTTGTCTGCTAATCAGGAGTTTATATCCATGCTATCTGCCAAAACCAAAGCGAAACCAAAATCATTGCAACCATCTAAAATCTATATCGGCGTACCTTCTTTTATCCGCAACGAACACATCCATTTCAAAATCAGAAACAATCCCTGTTCCAATCTCTTGATGGTGGGCAACGACATGGAGGCGGCGATGTCAACACTCATGCTGGCGAACTATCAGTTGGCGAAACAAAATCCCGTAAACGGGCAATTCTATATCGTTGATTTTCTGGGAGCGGACGACGAACGCGCCGGATATTATCCCCAAATATGCGAATCCATCGAAAATGTCCAATACTGCAAAAAACGCGAACTGCCGGAATTGGTTGACAATATCGAACAGGAACTGAACCAACGCTTGGAAAACGACAATAACGGAATCAGCAACGCCGACAGAGGACGCATTGTGCTCTCCCTGTCCTACATCCAAAACGCCAAAGAACTGAAAAAAGATGGCTATAAATCCTCGCCCATTACCGAAAAATTGGTCAAAATATTGAAAAACGGTCCCGATATGGGCATCCACATCATGGCTTACTCCTACACCTGCAAAGGATTGGAAGAAGTCTTCGAACGCATGACATGGAACGAGTTTGAAAATAAAATCGTCCTGGCAGAAGGCGGAGGAATGATGATACTGGCGGAACAAACTGCCGAACCAAAAGGAAAAGGCTACGGAGTGATTCAAACAGACGACGAAACGGCAACCTACAATCCCGATCCGTTTGTGTTTTACAACTGTTTTGAGGCTAAAAACGTGGGAGGAAAAGAAGGCGAAATATTACAGAAAATTTTTGAAATTTATAAACTTGCGAAATAATGAACACAACAACTTTCTGTCAATCCTACATAGACCTTGCTCACCGCATGTTGGCTATCTCCCAAAAGCCGGCAGGGATTGAGCATGAGCGCAGGCAATTGAAACAGGAAAGCAAAGGTTATGTTGATTATTTGGAGAAGTTCGAGCCGTTTTTTGAAACGTACCCCGCCCTAAAAACGGAATTGTGCGCCAATCTGTCCAACTTCCGGGTCGGCGCCTTTATCGAATACCAGTTGGACATCTTCTACGCAGAGTTGAGAAAAATAGAACTCCGGAAAACAGAGATACAAAACGAAATTGACGAACTGCAAAACCACTTTGCCGACGCCTCGAAAGAGTGGCTGCAAGAAGAAGAGAGCAAAATAACCGGCTGCTTCCGCTACCTCGACACCGCCAATGTAACGCAAATCATCGGTTTCCTGAATGAGCGCTTAGCAAGACTGAAAGCAAAGAAAGAGTCGTACCTCTTAGAGAACCAACGCCGCTCAGACGCCGCCAAAGCCGGCGAACAACAAGCCGAAGAAGAACGAAAACGCCGCTCCTCGGAAGAAGCCCGAAGACGAGGCATCGAACTATCCCAATTAGAAATAGAAGAACGCCGAAAAGCGGCACAAGAAGCATATAAAAAACAGATGGGCAGAAGGAAAAAAATGTAAAAGAGTGATGTTATGGCACAAGCAATAGTAACCCCAAAAGATTTAAGAGATTTTGCAAATATTTTACAGCAGAACATTGAAGATTTCACGCAGGTTGAAACTTCGATGAATCAAAAATTATATGGCTATGACTGGCGAGATGAAGTCGCTGAAACATTTAAAGCAGACTTTGAAGCAATCAAAAGCCCACTAAATACTCTTAAAGATAAGATGACGGAATTTATTCCACATCTGGAAGAAAAGGCGAATACTTTGGATGAGGAATATTTGGTAACCGAAAGTTCTTCTTCAATTGAGGCATTGAAAAAAGGTATAGGACTTGGATCTGTAGGTGTTGGTGCTATGGGTGGATCTGCGATGCAGCCCTTGAGGGATGCGATTGCTAATTCACAAGGAGCGAACATCATGTTTGCACCAGGAATAAATTCAAAAGTTGTGTCTCCATATACAAAACAAATACTTTCTGAAATAGGAAAAGACATGGGAACTACGGAGGTCAAAATTACAAGCACAAAAAGAAACCTTGACCAACAAATCAACGCTATGTACAATTACATTAATCGTCCAAATAGTGATGCGAGAAAAAAATATAAATTGAAAGGACAAGAAATTATTAAAGCACATGACCAAGCAGTGGAAGAAGGAAAAAGTAAAGAGGAAATTAAATCTGCAATGAAAGATAAGGCAATAAAAAATGGATTTGTCTCTACTCATATGAGTCCCCAGTACGACGATTTAAATGCGGTTGACATTGGGTTTGAATCTAATAAATGGGGAAATGCAGAGAAGAAAAAATTTGAAGAGGCAGTGAATAACGCAAACAGAAAATTACCTAAAAATATGCAAATTTCTATATTGAAAGAAAGCGATTGCTTTCACTTAGACATGCCACAACCAAAATATAAAAATTTGTATGTAAGGGATTTGGCAGATTTAAAAGTAAATACGGTAAATAGAAATGAGATATAAAATATCATGGCACAAGCACTAGTAACCCCAAAAGATTTAAGAGATTTTGCAAATATTTTACAGCAGAACATTGAAGATTTCACGCAGGTTGAAAATTCGATGAATCAAAAGTTATATGGCTATGACTGGCGAGATGAAGTTGCTGAAAAATTTAAAGCAGACTTTGAAGCGACTAAAGAACCTTTAAATAAACTAAGGCAACAAATGGAGGAATTTATTCCGCATTTAGAAGAAAAAGCGAATACTTTGGATAGTGAATATTTGGCGACGGGGAGTGGTCCTTCTATTGATGCATTGAAAGCCACTGCGGCGGCATTTGCCGGTATAGGCGCAGGTGCAGCGACAATGGGCATGGGAGGAAGCCCTTCTCTTTCGGCGTTGAAAACAGGGGCGGGAGATGACGGAATTGTTGGAAAAGCCGACAAAACAGATGGAATAGCAGTGGGTGCGGCAATGGATGGTGACGCTAAAGATGATAAAGACGATTTGAAGAAACCCAATTTTGAAACTAAACTAAACGAAGAGCCAGACTTTCTAAAGGGTAAACAAAAAACCACTTTTGATGCCAATTCGGAAAAGACACTCTCCGATGTAAAAACAGGGGACAAAGATGAATATAGTTCAAAACTCAATACACGTGTTCATGCTGAAAAAAACAATGATAAGGATTCGGCAGAAGTAGAAGTAACGTATTCTCAAAATCAGAAAACAGGAGGTGATGTTGATTCCACTAATATAGGCGTGAAAGCAAAAATAGATAATGACGGTAATGTTGTATGGAATACGACCGGTGAGCATAAGACTCCAAATTCTCAATTAAAAACAGATATAAAAGGGCAAAATGAGTTTGTTGAAAGTGGCACTATGAGTGGACAATATCAAAGCGGTGATACCACAATAGGAGGCAGTTATACTGCTAATCAAAACAAAGATAATGCTTGGAGTATGAATGCACAACAAAAATTAAATAATAATTTGTCTGCCGGAGTCAACATAGGAGGGACGGATCAAGGCATGGACAAGCATACGGAAAGTTTAGAATACAACAATAATGGTTTGAAAGCAAAAGGTAGTCATACGACCGACAGCAACAAAGGTAATAGTTGGGAGGCATCTGTCAAAAAGGATGGCAAGCCTCTTTCTTATGAAGCAACTGCAAAAGGAACAGATAGTGGATTGGAAAAAGTTTCCAGTAAGATTCAATACAAAAAAGACGATAAAATGGTAGAAGTAGGAGCAGCGGCAGATAGTAAGTCTCAAGAGGCAAATGTCCGTGCTCAAAAAACATGGAAAAAAGACGGTTATACAACGACAGCAGAGATGACAGCGAAAGTGAAAACGGAACAAGGTAAAGGAACAAGTGAAGAAGTAACGTTTAAAATTGAACACGGAACGGAAGATCTTAAAGGATATGCTCAGGCTACTGCAAATAATCGAGGGGAAACTTCTTTTGGAGTTGGGGTTAGGGGAGCATTCGGAAAAAAGCCTCCAAAGCCTATAAAATCGAATAAATTAACAGACCACGACCTTCAGAGATTAAGTTTGCAAGGTATTTATCCAAGCTTCATGGAAATACACGAAAAAAACTCAAGAGATAAATATAAAGACATATTAGATATTTTATAAACAACTTAATAATTAATAATTAATAACTTAAATTTAAAAATTTATGGCACAAGTACATGTAGATTTTGAAGACTTAATTGATTTTCAAAGAGTTTTAAGAGAAAACAGTGAACATTTCAGAGATGTTGACGAAAGAACGAAAACAACGTTAAAGAATTTAGATTGGGAAGACGTGATTTTCAAACAGTTCGAAGAAGATTTTGAGGAAGGAATGCGACCGATAAATGCACTGAGAGAAAAAATGGAAGGAGAGTTTATTCCTTGGTTAGACCGCAAAATTGCACCATTGCAACAGTATCATGCAAGTAAAATTTAAAAATTTATTCACCATTAAAAAAGTAATACCATGGCAAAAGCAATTGTAACCCCGAATGATTTACGCAGATTCGCCGGAATATTAAAAGACAATATTGACGATTTCGATCGAGTTGAGCATTCAATGACTCAGAAATTACATAATTATGATTGGCAAGATGAAGTCGCTACAAGGTTTAAAGGTGATTTTGAAGCAATCAAAGAGCCACTAAATAACCTTAAGCAGAAAATGGAGGCATTCATACCCCATTTGGAAGAAAAAGCACAAATTATGGAAACCGAATATTTAGGATAATAGTATGAGTACAAAAGGCAACGTTCATGATATAGGGATTCTCCAATCCCTATATCAGGCTCTGCCGCAGTATTGTGGCAGAAATATGGAAATTTCACAAGGTTTCACCTCGCTGCTTTCCCGCAAGATGGAAGAATTGGCAAGTTTAGAGAACCTTTTTAGACACAGAGTAGAAGTAGCAGCACAAGCGTTAAGGTCGTGTGAGATAGCTAAGGCAATGGATCCGCCGGAGTTCAGGCGCTCTTGTGCGTATCAGGAACGGGCTTTGTCGCAAGCACAGGCAGATTATGCACGCTACAAATCGGAAATGTCTCGTCTTGCTAATGCTTTTTCTACCTATAAGAGTTCTGAAAGCAGATATGTCAACTCATTGAATATGGTAAAAACAGAAACGATGAAAGAGTTGGACAGAATAATTCAGCATTTGTCGGAATATGCAAGTTCGGCAAATGAAACGGCAAGTATAGATGCCATCCCTAAGGAAAGTAAAAGTTAATAACATATAAAGATGATGATATGAGAGCCAAAATTTCAGAATTAATGGAAAGCAAGTCTGTTTTGGAGAATAGTTATATTTCTCAGGCAGACGCCACGTGGCAAGATGAAGTAAAAAAACAATTCTTCGGTGAGCATATCGCTGTGATTCGTAGCGACTATAACTCTTTTGTATCCGCAATGGAGGGGACTGCCGGCACATTTGAGAATGTAGAAAGAGTGATTCGTTCGTTAATGTAAACACAGTCTATGAAACATTTTCTATCACTTCTTATAGTGTTTATCAGTTTTTCCGTTTACGCCCAGCAGGGTAGTTTGCGGGGGGATATAGAGATGCAGTATTTTCCTGAGGTCTCGTTTATTTGGAACGAGTACAATCCTGAGCCGCTCCATCCCAATCAGTTTTCGCTAAAAGAGAATGGAGCGGAGGTGGCATTCAGATGTGAGAACGTGTTGGCGGATATTCCGGAGCGGAACAAGAGCGTTCTTTTTTTGTGGGAGTATCAGCCTAACCGTCAAGATCAATTTGCTTTTGCGGCGGAGTTGCTGTACTATTTCTTCAAGGAAGATGTGGTTTCGGATAAAACGACGATGTTCAACATCGCCGTCTTTAACCGCAAGCAGGGCGACGAGCCGGCGTTAAAGGGGCGTTTGCAGGAGTTTACTTCCGATAAAGAGGTGTTGCAAACCGCTCTTGCGCAATATTCGGACTACCGGCTTGGCACCGTCTCTTATCCGAACAAACCCGACAAGTCCGATTTGTTTTTGGCGGTGAAGGAGGGGTTGGATTTGATAGAGAAAGAGCCGAAGAGTAACACGCGGGCTATTTTTGTCATCACCGCCGGGCAGTATGTTCCCGATGTGGAGATGTCGCCGATTGTCAATCAGGCGTTGCTGAATAAGATTCCGGTTTACACGGTCTATTACCCATTATCGAAGAGTGACAATTACTCGGTCATTGCCTATATGTCCCAAGAGACTTATGGGCAATTTATCCTCTCCGACGGCAGTTCGGAGGCGACGCGAGGCACGCTGTTAAGCCGTTTCAACGACCTCAACCGTCGTCATTACGGGCAAGATTATAAGATAACATTTGTCTCGTCGTTAAAAAGAGATGGCGCTTCGTACCCCTTGGTGTTAAATTCCAAGGGAACGGATTACAACATCATGCCCTATAAAACGCCGGAGTTCTCGTTCATTGGCTGGGTAAAGGACTGTTTTAGAAGATATTTAATCGTGTCGTTGATTGTGTTGATGGTAACAGTTGCACTTATCACCTTTGGCATAATCTTCGCTATTAGATTTTTCAGAAGAAGAAAAAACCGTAAGGCAGCCCGGAAACAACAGGACGAGCGTCAGAAAGCCCAACTGTCGGCAGAGCAGGAGAGTTTGAAACGCAAACTGAGCGCCACCCAGGACGAGTTTCAACGCCGGCAAAGAGCCGCCGAACAGGAAAAGAAACAGGCGCAGGAAGAGGAACAGGAAGAACGCCTCACCCAACTGATGCACACCAAGAACTTACTGCCGCGTTTAATCTCCGTCAACGACGGCGTCATCTACCATATCGGCAATGCGACCTCCACCCTCGGCAGAGGAGACGACAACGACGTTGTGATTGCCGACCCGACGGTAAGCAAACATCACGCACAAATAGTGTTTAACGGCGTCTGTTTCGAGATCTATGATTTGAACTCCTCCAACGGCATCATTGTCAACGGAGAGTATATTGAAAGCGCAGAGTTGAAGAGTTCGGACGTCATTCAATTAGGCGAAGTAGCGATTAAATTTTACTTGTAAAGCACAGATTATGAATTTGATAGATTTTAATAAAGATGTATTTTCGGTAACCGACGTAGGATTGGTCAGGCAGGCTAACGAAGATAACTGTTATGCTGCCGAGACGCCGAATGGCTTTCTCTTTGTCGTTTGCGACGGCATGGGCGGACACGTCGGCGGTGCCAAAGCCTCCGCCATAGCCGTGAACAGCATGGTCAACTTCTTTACCAAAGAACGATACGCGGTGATTCACCAAGCCATGGAAGATGCTTTGGGCTATGCCAACAAACAAATTTTGCAAACGGCAAACGAAAATCCCGAACTGAAAGGAATGGGAACGACCGCATGTGTACTTCTCATAAGAGACGACAAGGCATGGTTTGCCCATATCGGCGACAGCCGGATTTACCTCTTTTGCAACAAACAGCAACAGTTGTGTCGTCTCACCAAAGACCACTCCATCGTACAGGGATTGGTTGACCAGGGAATCATCACCGAAGCCGAAGCCGAAGGTCATCCCAACAGAAACAGAATACTAAAAACGCTCGGCATACAAAAAACGATACAGCCCGATGTCTGCACCATGCCCGTCCTCCCCGCCAAAGGAGATGTGTTCTTAGTATGCAGCGACGGCTTGACAAGCATGGTCAATGACGAAATCATTCAGCACATCCTGACACAAAAAACGCCACTGACGGAAAAAGGCGAAAATATGCTTACTTTTGCAAAACAGGCAGGCGGAAAAGATAATATTACGATTCAGTTGGTACAGGTCAGCAATAGTCCACATGCACAGTCGGTGTTTGAATGTAAAAATTCGTTACCGAGTCGGAACAGTAATAGCAAAAAAAGTAATAAACGCGGTATCATGCTGATTGCGGCTATCGTTGTCTTGCTGATTGCTGCTACGGCAGGTGTGTTTCTATGGTTACATCCCGCAACGGAGAAAACGGAGACGAATGTTACACAAACGGGTGATGTTCAGGTATATGAGGAGCCGGAATGGAAAAAAGCGGTGAAAGAACTTGGGTATATACAGATTGCAGAGATAAAGGGGAAAAGGATTTTTAGTACAAAACCAGAATATAATCAAGACATTCCTGCCTTATGGGTTCATGAAAATGATGATTACGAGGTGGGTGAAATAAAGATTATTAAAAAAAATACTGGTGAAATAACTCATTTTGAATATACACCTGGTAAAGAACACATAAGATATAAAAAAGACCAAAAATATAGTAAATAATATGACAAAAAAACACCTTTTTAGCATTATGATTTTTGTTCTGTTTTCGCTACAGATACAAGCACAAAGCAGTTTCGCGATTAAGATCACCCAGGTTTATCCTTCGGGCGGGGTTGTTTATGGTAATACTTACAATCTATCCAGTGAACTCGACAAAGCCGAAGCATCGCTTCGCAGTCAATACACCGGCAAAGAAGCCAATTATGAAATGGAGTTGACCCGCCCCAGTGGCAGAGAGACAAAAACCATTCAAAACATCAATTGGATATTGATGGCAAACACAAAGACGATACCTTGCAAGAATAAACCAACATTCAACACGCTTTATCCCGAAGCCACAACCGTAAAGATTTACGCGTGTAACAACAACGGCTCAAAAAAAGGGAGTGAAGAGGTTAAGGAGTACTATTACTACCATCAATATTTCAAAAACGATGTGCTACAACCCATGAGCAAAGAGTATCGTGCAAAGGAGGAGTGTATTGCTGCCGCTCAGAAATATTTTAAAGACAACAGACCCAAAGTTGATTCCGTGCTTTTTGAAGTGCGCGTCTTTGATAAGGACGATATATCCATCGCGGGCATCGAAGGCGTGAGTAACAAAAAAGAGTACGAGCAGTTCAAAAAAGAGCAGGCGGCTGCGATTGCGCAACCAACGGCAAAACCTAAATCGCCGTGTCAGGATACTTTGGCTTATTATGATGGAAAGTTGAACGAGATGCAAAGAATTGTACCACAATTAAAAAAACCGGCAAAGGATAGCCTCTTGCAACAACAAGAGAGATTGAAAAACGAGGCTTTTACTATAATGATGAACGATTGTATTGCTATTGATTCCGTTTATTCTCAGGAAAATATTAAAGAAACGCTATCCCTTTGCAAAGATGCACTTAAGTATCTGACAGAGGACAAGCCAAGCGAGGAAAGTAAGGGAAACTTTAAAATAATCGCTGAAAAGATTATTAAAATAACCGACATACTTGTGAAAAACGGCAAGAAACCTGAGAACTTTGACAAATACAAACTTCTGAAAACCAAGAAAATAAGCGAATTGAGCGCAAGGATTACAAGACTAAATAATACAAATGAGAAAAAATGAACCTTCTTCCCAAAATCCCCCATTATCACGTTGACAGCCTGATAGAATCCGGCGGCACGGCGGCAGTATATCGCGGCGTAGATTTGCGCAGCGGGTATGAAGTCGCTATCAAGGCGCTGTTTCCCAGTCGGGCGAAAGACGATTTTATAATGGAGCGCTTTCGGGAAGAAGCCAACCACTATCTCTATCTGTCGCATCCCAACATTGTCAAGTTGGTAGAGTTTGTCGAAGACAGAGACAAGTTCTATCTGATTATGGAGTTTGTGAACGGCACGCCGTTGGACGTTTACCTCAACACGAGAACCGTTCCGATGAGCGATGAAACGGTCATCCCGTTGTTTTGCCAAATATTGGACACCATTGACTATCTGCACCAAAACGAAATTCTGCATTTAGACATCAAGCCCGGCAACATCATGGTTTTGAAAAATTGGAATATCAAAATCCTGGACATGGGCATCTCCGCCAAGGTAAACGACAAGAGCAACAATTTGAAAAAATGCGGCAGTCCGGCGTTCATGGCGCCCGAACAAATCAATAAGGAACAGTTAGGGCGTTATACCGATATATTTGCCTTGGGCGTTACCTTTTTCAATGTGATTACCGGGAAATTGCCCTTTTCGGGCGTCAACCACACCGATACCTTCGAGAAAATCTGCAACAACGCCACCCCCGTAGCAGCCGATTTCTATTCCGATGTAAATCCGAAGTATCAACCCATTGTCGAACGGGCATTGCAGAAACGGGGAAGCGAAAGATACCAATCCTGTAAAGAGTTTAAAGAGGATTTATTGAAATTAAGTAAAAAAGAGGAAAAAAATACAAAAAACACAAAAAAAGTCAAAAACGCAAAAGATATGAAAATAATCTCCATCGGACGCGATATTAACAACGATATTGTTATCAATGATTCATTTGTGGGACGTCAACATCTGCAAATGATTTTTGACGACGCGGGAAAAGCCACGCTCATTGATTTACACACCAAAAACGGAACTTTCGTAAACGGGAAAAGAATAACCAGCGGCGAAGAGGTCTCTTTGAACTCGACCGACATCGTAAGAATAGGCAATACGACCTTGCCGTGGAAAAACTATCTGCCCGACCAGTCTATTGTAAAGACGGACGTTAAAACGCAGAAAGTCAAAAAAGAGAAAAAACCGTTCCCGTGGGGGAAAATCTGGCAATACGTCTGGCGAACGGCGTTGGGGCTTATAACAATGTTGATAACCTATTATATCCTTAGTCTGATAAAAAAATAATACAAGATATGAGCGGAGTACGAGAATTGTCGGCAGGAAAAACACTTTATAACGGTAAATATATTATCGAAAGAGTACTCGGAATGGGCGGGTTTGGCATTACCTATTATGCCCGCCATGCCACCTTGCAGCGTTATTATGCCATCAAAGAGTTTTTCATCAGCGGGCATTGTATGCGAAATACACAGACAAGCAAAATTCTTTTACAAGGCATTAAAGAAGACGATTTCAATAATTTCAAGAAAAAATTTATAGAAGAATCGCGAACGCTGGCAAAGATGGAACATCCTAATATTGTGAAAGTTGTGGACGTTTTTAACGAAAACAACACCTTTTACATGGTCATGCCGTTCATAGAAGGACCAACCCTTCAAAAACTTGTTGAAACAGAAGGAAAATTGGATTATGACATCGCCGTTAACTATGTAGCGCAAATCGCCGAAGCAATGAGCTATATTCATGCAAAAGGCATCTTACACCGCGATATCAAACCGGATAACATTATCATTACGCCGGACTATACCGCCGTTTTGATAGATTTCGGCTCCGCCCGCGAATTTGTCCACGACAAAACACAAAGCCATACCTCCGTCTTAACCAAAGGATATGCCCCCTTAGAACAATATTCCGTAATAAGCAAAAAAGGCTCCTACTCCGACATTTACTCCTTGGGCGCCGTCTTCTACTTCGTTCTGACAGGAGAAAAACCGATGGACGCCGTTGAGAGAAACATGAACAACATGCCGTCGCCGAAAGAATTAGAGCCAAACATACCCGAAGAGGCAAACACTACCATCATGAAAGCCATGCAACTCAAACCGGAAGAACGCTATCAAACGGCTTCCGAGTTCATGGACGTTTTACTCGGAAACGACCAAAAGCAAACCAAAAAGAGAAGAAAAACACTCTGGATATGGCTACTCCTCGGCGCGATGATTGTGGCTTCAGGAATTTTTTTGATGATAAAATACATGGATATCCTTCCGATGATTACCAAAGAACCGGCGCCGGTTGTGGTAGAAACCGAAAAACCGGATGTAACGCCGGAAAATAACATGCAAAAAGAACCCGCGCCGGTAGATTCGCTCCCCGCGCCCATAATCGAAGAAAACAAAATAGTACAACCCGAAAAAACGGAAACAGCGCCGGCAATACCTGTCATAAAAGTAGAAAACACCACACCGGAAAAAAAGGAAAATAATACAAAAAAGGAAAATACCAAACCAGCCGGACAGGAGGATATTACATCCGATCCGGAATATTGGCGGAGACAGGGTATCCAGGACCAGAAACAAATAGAACAGGAGATAGTCATTGAGCCTGAAAACCAAGAACCGGTTCATTCGGCGCTTGAGTTATTATCAATGGCTAACGAGGCTTTCGCCTCCGCACAATATCAAAAAGCCTTTGACTTGTATAAACAACTGCAATCGATAAGCCCGTCCGACAAAACAGGCTATAATCGCTTTTTGAATCACGCCAAAGGATTAGTCCCACACAAAGGATATGATAAATATGTAAAAGCATTACTCACTTTTGCTCAGAAATTGGACGATACCGAAGAAGTCAGAACATTGCTTGATAAGTGTAATTAAAAATATATATCGTTATGAATCATTTAGTTAAATTATGGATTTTAGTCGGGATATGTGTGATGTTTCATCCCGCATCAGCACAAGACATCAATCCCGAAACGTATTTACAAGATGGAGACAATTGTTATGACAAAGGCAATTACGAATGCGCATTGGAGAACTACAAAGCCTACCGATACCTTTCAGGCAATTCGGGGCAAGATGTTTCCGTACAAATCAAAAATGCGGAAGACTGCCAAACGAATAAAGCCATGGCTGACGGCTATTATCGGGACAAAGATTATGAAAATGCTGCCAACAAATATCAGCAAGTTGTATCAATGAACTCGAAAGATGAATATGCTAAAGCACAGCATAAGGCTTGCGTAACTGAAATCGAGAAGATTAAAACGGAACTTGCTAAGCCACCGACACCGCCGCCGGCACCGGTGCGTGATCATGTCATTAAAGGGCGAGATGTCTCTTTCGGACTTTCGGTGGGGATGGTCGTCCCAAAATTCGCGACAAGTACATCGGGACGTTTTATCGGAAGCGTTGCTGATTACGGTTATGACAATACTGAAACCAACTGGGAAAAACCGTCCTACTCCTCCAAAATAGGAATCAGCGCCGGCATATTGCTCGATATCCGGTTGCATAAAAATCTCTATTTACAAATGGCGCTAAATTATGTCAATATCCAAATGACAAATTCTTTTAAAAATTCTTATGACCTAAAAATATATAACTCCGGAGGATATATGTGGGTGAATCCCTACACAACAACCACTTATGTAATGGGAACCGTTTACGAGAGTTTCTTGGAACAATACAAGATGCATTATCTGGAAATCCCGCTTTTATTTTCATATCGCATCAAATTAACAGACAAATCCAATATACAGGTGAACATGGGACCCTATATAGGCATTGGTATTGCAGGAAAGTGCGACATAACAGGTTCTGTTGACTATCCTTATTTCCCCGAATATAATATTAACGATAATACTCCCACAGGAACGTATTATTCCTGGAGTTATAATTATAACGGAAAGATTAATCTTTTTGGAACAACCGGAGATGTCCAAACCACCTTTAATGGGGCAAATGTTACTAAGAATACCTATAAATATACATTTTCGGATGCTCCTTTTAGCAGAATCAATGCCGGTCTTAGCCTTGGAACTGCTTTTGAAGTATATGGACTAAACATCGGCATTTCGTATGATTGGGGTTTCAACAATTTGGCGAATGACAACTACTGGTCTTCCGACCGTATGACTATCACCGAATACACAGGGGAACCAAAAATGGAAAACTATAAACACAAACTGCATAAACTTCAAGTAAAACTCGGATATATTTTTAGATGGTAATATCAATAAATAGAAAACTTATATTATGACCGAAGAGATCAAATCACGGGAACTGCCGAAAGGGACAACCTTGCACAATGGTAAATATATCATTGAAAAAGTGCTGGGCTTGGGCGGATTTGGTATCACGTACTATGCCAAACATGCTACCTTGAATCAATATTATGCCATCAAGGAGTTTTTTATAAGCGGTTATTGCGTGCGAAACACCCAAACAAGCAAACTGCACCTGCAAGGTATCACCGACGAAGAATACGACAATTATAAACGCAAATTCACAGAAGAAGCGCAAACCTTAACAAAACTGAAACACCCCAACATCGTAAAGGTAATAGACGTTTTTGAAGAAAACGATACCTCTTATATCGTCATGCCCTTTGTGGAAGGAATTACATTACAGAAACTTGTAGATAAAAAAGGAAAATTGGATTACGAAACATCCGTGAACTATGTAGCGCAAATTGCCGAAGCCATCAACCATATTCACGAACAAGGAATCCTTCACCGCGACGTTAAGCCGGATAACATCATGATCACGCCGGAATATACCGCCGTCTTAATAGATTTCGGCTCCGCCCGTGAATTTATCCACGATAAAACACAAAGCCATACCTCCATTTTAACAAAAGGATATGCTCCGTTAGAACAATACTCGAATGTGGGGAAAAAAGGATTCTATTCCGATGTTTACTCTCTCGGCGCCGTATTCTATTTCATCGTTACCGGTAAAAAACCCCTTGACGCCGCCGCACGGCTGCTCCAGGAGATGAAAGCGCCGAAAACGCTTGCCTCCAACCTGCCGGACATCGCCAACGAAACCATACTCAAAGCAATGGCATTAAAACCGGAAGAACGCTATCAGAACGTCGGAGAACTAATGGTTACACTCACCGGACTGAAAGATTGGAGAGTATCTGCTCCCGGCAAAAAAGGAACAATCCCGAAAAAATGGATTATCGCCATTATTATCGGAGTTGTAATCCTGCTCGCAGGAGGCTTGATAACATGGAAATGGTATCATAACCGCGATAAAAACGATAAAAAAAGCAAAGTCATTGAAAATGCAAAACGAAGCATGGTCAGAGGAAGAGTGTACGGATTGAAAGTGTGCTTATATAAGGAAAATATCTATTTGTGCCCCACTCAGGGGGAACTCGATACAACTATGTGGTACACAACGATTAACGATTCAATACTCATAGAAGTCAGCCACTCCCTGCCTGATAATTTAGACGCGTTATTGAAAATGGATTCGCTCCCTACCGAATGTTCCTATTATCTCTATTCCGGTCGCATGCAAAAAGGCTATCCCGATGATACTGAGGGAAAAGCAGACTATCATTGTGGTAAAGATAAATCCTTTTATGAAGGGGGATTTAGAAAAGGACTGAAATCCGGAAATGATTGCAAACGTACCTTTAAGGATGACGGCAGTACATTTACAGGCAGTTACCGAGAGGATCAACCGGTGTTCGGCGAATGGAGAAAAAACGACAAAGACAGCACCATGTATCGTGGAACATGGAGAAACGGACGACCGGATAACGGAGACCGTTGGAAAAACGGAAAATTACAGGGAACCTATAAAAATGGCGTTTTTGAAAGAAAATAGATAAATATAGTAAAACAAAATAGATTTTTTTATGAAAAAGCAAGTATTAACTTTCGGCTGCCTGATGTTGCTAATAATGAGCGTATCGGCTCAACGAGTTGAAGATCCCATCACGCCTCCCCCCTCCCCTACTACCATAAAATCTAATGCGTCCGACCAATTAAAAACAGATTTAAAAACCAAAACGGATTCTTTAAAAATAGTAAAGAAAGAGTTGCAGGAAGCCCAAAATGAACTTGGGCAAGCCAAAGAAAATCTTAAAAAAACCGAAGAATGTTTCGAAAAACTGGAAACATACTCCAAATTAGAGAAAGCCGTATTAGAAATACAAGAAACACACCCTATAATTATAAAAAATATGCAAGTAGGCGGTTTTGATGATATGTGTAAGGAACTCGATCCGTATAGCAGCAAATTTCTTACCGACGCGCAACGCTTACGACTTAAAATTGAGTATATCAGCCTGTTGAACGAAGAAAAAGAGATCCCGTTCGACATCATTATTCACTATCCCGGAAGATTCGTTTCGCTCTTTTCTGTCAAACCGGACGAACGTACCAACCAAACAGTAAAAATCAAACCCGGCAACGGCATGGTAGAATTTAAAGAATGTTGGAAAAATACAACTGCAAAAAACAAATACCCCACAGGCTGGTACAAGATAGAAGTATGGTACAAAAGTTTCTGTCTGGGGCAGAAAACTTTTGAGATAAGATAATACAATGGAACACGTTAAATTTTCACCCTTTTGAATCTCAGCGCCTTAATCACCCACCTCGGCAACGATTTCTGCGGCTCTCTTTTGTTGAGGCGGATGTACCAGTTTAACTTTTTCAGTATCGGCACTTTGTGTGTTTCCACGACTTCTATCAAAGTGCCGTCGCAGTCTTCCAAGTAGCCCCAACTTCCGTTGGCTTCGCCCATGTCGAACGAGTCGGAACTGCGCACTTTGAAAGGGAATCCTTTTTCGGCGCACTCTTGCACCATTGCCGCGATGTTGCGTATGTCGAAACAGAGGTGGATAAACCCAACGTCGCCCCAATAGCGCTCTGCGAAGATCTTTTTGGGCACGTGATTGTCAACGGATTGTATCAGTTCGATGTAACTTTTTCCGAAGAGCGGGGCGAAGCCGCCTTTTCTCTCTGCGCTGTGTGTAAGCAAGATACGACGGAAACGTCCTGTTCCGTTGGGCAAACCGTTCAAGTCGTCGAATGTGCCCGTTTGGTCATAGACCACTTGGTCATATTCTAAGATGTCGGAGTAGAGTTTTTTCGATTTTTCGATGTCGGAGACGCCGATGATGCAGCCGAACACGCCGCCCACGTCGTTTTTCCCTTTCAGAAACCACTCGGAAGACTCTTTGACCTGCAACATATTACGCCACGGATCTTGCACGTAAAAACACCGTTTTTGGTCGGGAGCGGTAACAATGTCGGAGAGCAACGTTATGCCGAGTCCTTTCATCCGTTGAAACGAACGTTCGATATTTTGCGATTTTATGGCTGCGACGTTGATTCCGAAGTCGCCCATCCGTACCGCCTCGCTTGGGAAAGAGGGTTGACGGTCAAGATATTGCCAGTGTTCGTAGCCTCCGCCGCCTTGGAGATTTACCGCCAGAATGGCTTTTTTCTTGTGCGACGTTCCGCCCATGTAAGGCGCCATGTAGGTGGCTTCGTTGCTGTCTTCAAAAACGGGAATGTCGGCGCCCATGACGACGGCATACCATTGAAAGGTGCGGTCGGCATCGTCCGTGCCAACGCCTATTTGCTGTATTCCGTTGATTAATTTTTTATTCATCTGCATTTCAATTTAGTTTTCCCCATGAAGTATGTGAAGTATCAAATCCGTTTCAAAGCCCTTTGAGACGGCGTGTTGTACGATTTTTTTCTGTTTGAGCGCCGGATTGCTTTCGTGAATGAGCCTTTGCGCCTTTCGGACGACGTTGTTGAGAGCGTCTAAGTAGGTTTGTTCGTCCAAGAGCGAAAGTCCGTGTCGGATGCTGTCGGGTTTGACGCCGGCTGCTTTCAGGGCATAGGTGATTTTGTGGCGTCCCCAGTTGTTTTGACGTACTTTGCTGCGGACAAACAACTCGGCATAGCGATTTTCGTTCAGAAAGTCGGCATTTTCCAAACCCAACAGCAGTCCATCGGTCATTTCCGGCGGGACGTTCCACTGCTTCAGTTTCTCTATCACCTGCGAGCGGCACCGTTCTTCGGCACAGCAATAACGCGCGGCTTTGTCGAATGCTTCCTGAGCGTTGGGGCTGTTGATATTAATTCTCATTCAATAACTTATCTACTAATTTGGGTACGCCCGTTCCGGCTTTTTCTTTCATGATGGTCATCTGTGGGACATGGCTCATGGCGGGTGCATTGGGGTCAATCAGGAATTTGCGGCAATATTTGGGTGCGTAGTTCAACAATCCCGCCGCCGGATAAACGACCAAAGAAGTCCCGATAATCACCAGAATATCAGATTTTTCGACCATCCGCGCCGCAATTTCGATATTGGGCACCATCTCGCCGAACCAGACGATGTGCGGACGCAACTGCGAGCCTTTTTCGCAGACGTCGCCCATCGCTATCGCTTTCTCGCCGATGTCATATACCAAAGAATCGTCAACGGAACTCCGCGCCTGCGTGAGTAATCCGTGCAGATGCAATATCTTCGACGAGCCGGCACGCTCGTGAAGGTTGTCCACGTTCTGCGTGATAATCTGAACGTCGTACCGCGCCTCTAACCGCTGAAGCGCCGTATGTGCGTCATTAGGAACGACTTCGGAGAGTTGTTTTCGTCGCTCGTTATAAAATTTTAAAACCAATTCGGGATTACGCCTCCAGCCTTCGGGCGTGGCAACGTCTTCTATGGGATAGTTTTCCCACAGTCCGTCGCTGTCGCGAAACGTCTTTATACCGCTCTCTGCGCTGATTCCGGCGCCGGTAAGGATGATTACTTTTTTCATTCGGCAACCCATAATAATTCTTCCGCTTGTTCTTTATTTAAACAGTGGAAACCCATGCATTAGTTCATTAACCTCTTGACGCACAGAGGCTATGACGGTTTCGTTGTCAATATTGCTAATCACCTCGTCAACCAAATCTACGATGATACCCATGTGTTCTTCTTTCAGTCCGCGCGTGGTGATGGCCGGCGTTCCGATGCGGATGCCCGATGTCTGGAACGGGCTACGACTATCGAACGGCACCATGTTTTTGTTGATGGTGATGTCGGCTTTTACCAAAGTATTTTCGACCAATTTTCCGGTTATTTCCGGGAATTTTGAGCGCAAGTCAATCAACATCAGATGGTTATCCGTCCCACCACTGATGACTTTGTATCCTTTGTCCACGAAAGCCTGGCTCATGACGGCTGCATTTTTCTGAACTTGCCGGATATAAGCCAGATAGTCGTCGGAGAGCGCTTCACCGAAGGCGACTGCTTTTGCAGCAATGACATGTTCCAACGGACCGCCTTGAATGCCCGGAAATACCGCAGAGTCAATCAGTTGCGACATTTTCTTTATCTCGCCTTTGGGTGTGGCGTATCCCCACGGGTTGTCAAAGTCTTTTCCGATGAGAATCAATCCGCCGCGTGGTCCGCGAAGGGTTTTGTGTGTTGTCGTTGTGATGATGTGGCAGTGCGGAATAGGATTGTTGAGCAATCCGCGTGCAATCAGTCCGGCGGGATGACTAATGTCTGCCATCAGGATGGCGCCGATTTTGTCGGCAATCTGCCGCATACGGGCAAAATCCCAATCCCGACTGTATGCCGAAGCGCCTGCCAAGAGCAGTTTTGGTTTTTCTTCCAACGCTTTCTGTTCCATTTTGTCGTAGTCAATCTTTCCCGTTGCTTCCTCTACCTGATAGGCAATCGGATTATAAAGAATGCCGGACGAGTTGACCGGCGAGCCGTGCGAGAGATGTCCGCCGTGCGCCAAGTCCAATCCCATGAACTTGTCGCCGGGTTTCAAACACGCCAAAAAGACCGCCATGTTAGCCTGAGCGCCGGAGTGAGGCTGCACATTGGCATACTCCGCCCCAAACAACTGACACACTCTGTCAATCGCCAACTGCTCCGTTTTGTCAACTTCCTGACAGCCACCGTAGTAGCGTTTGCCCGGATATCCTTCGGCATACTTGTTGGTCATCACTGACCCCATTGCCTCCATCACCTGTTCGCTGACAAAGTTTTCGGATGCAATCAATTCAATACCTTCCATTTGCCGTCTTCTCTCAGCGGCAATAATGTCAAAAACTACCTGATCTCGTTTCATTTTATTTATAATTATAATTTTTTGCAAAGATACGAAATATTGCAAGATGTGAGATTAAATTTAAATATCATCAAATCTGCGTCATCTGCGTGCTAAAACACTTTTGAGACACCGCCCCTCTTTCCCAAAGCACACATTGTCATTTCTCGCTTCGCTCGAAATCTCATTAATATTTGGAATTAACAAAAAAGTTGTATCTTTGTTTTTGAAATAAAAATGGCTAGTAAAGTGAACAAAGTTGACGCCCGACATCTTGTCGGGTTGGAAGAAATATTGGACAAACCTGTAAAAAAAGCGTTTCTGCTATCGAATGACGAAGAAACTCACTATTTCGACGACAACATCGTTGCCGTTCATGCGGCTATGTTTTTAGGATGATCGAATAAGGATAATGGTACGATTTTTTTGTTGTCTATAAAAAACATTTTTCGATTTTTTTGTTGTTTATAAAAAACATTTTGTACCTTTGCAGCCAAAGAAACACTGAATATATGACCATAAAAAGACACATCCCCAATGTTATCACCGCACTGAATATTGCGTGCGGGAAGACATGTTTGGCGTTATTGACCTTATCATTGAGTCTTGCGGTTTTTATGAACAATGTACACGGTCAGCGAGTATCGGGGGATACATTAACTGCTGACTTTAAGTACTTTATAAAATTATTGGAAGAAACACATCCTGACCCATATACGGGATTTGGAGGGAAAGTGTTTTTTCACAAGGAGGCGTCTGACATGGAACAGCAGTTAAGAAATGGCGCCACATTAGATGAATTTACCTCTTTAGTATTGTCCTTTATATCTAATTTGGAAGATGGGCATACGTCCATAGAAAGCATACCGTCAAATACAGATGTTGCCAATCTGCGTCTTCCCATAGAATTTATGGTGATACAGGATGGTTTAATTGTGTCAAAAATATCCAAGGATAAGGAAAAATTCATTGGCAGTAAATTTCACGGCATCAATGGAGTTTCGTTATCTGAACTATGCAAAGATGTAGGGAAATTGCGTCCGATGGAGAATATTTATGGTAAGTATAATTGGTTATCAATATGGCTCAGGAATTACAGGCAAATGAGAAGTTTGCTTCCCGATATGCAAGAAAAAGCATCCATTATTTTGGAAACATTAGATGGAAATACGGAAACAATAGAATTGATGTATATTTCTATAGATAGTTGTGCAAATGTTGAAATGACGGAAATTCCAAAATACGCGAAGATACAAGACGATTTTTTATTTCACGATTATTTAGATGAAGGCAAACAAGTTATGTATTTCAAAATGTCAACCGTTATGGCAAGGGAGCCTTTTACATATATGAAAGATAATGGTTGGGGGCAAATGGAAAATATATTGCAAAATTTTTATACATACGACCTAAAAAAAGAGATGCCGGACAATATTGATGAGGCTATTGCCGCCATTCCCAATCTATCAGACGTTTTCAGACAGATGCTTGAGCAGATGAAGACAGACAATGCTAAATATCTGATTATAGATTTACGAAGCAATGGAGGCGGATTTACACCAATCGTCTATCCCACTTTATATATGTTATATGGAGACGCTTATCTCGAAAAAAACATGGATGTATGCCTTTACAGATTGGTTTCCGATTTATATCTGAAAAAACTTAACACCACCCTCGAAGACTTTAATGATAAAAACCAGAGCAATTACCAAATTGGCGATTACCTTTCGCTATTAGACTTTGACGAAAATATAGATATTGCAGAACGTCGAAGCAAACTTATTAATAATGCTTTGGGAGAGGCTTCCGATTATATAAAATATTTAGACGGGAAACCGGTATATTCTCCCGAAAAAGTATTTGTGATAACCAATCAGCAAACATTTAGCGCGGCGTTCCATTATGCGTTTTACCTTTGGAAAATGGGGGCAACTTTAATTGGAGTTCCTTCGGAACAAGCCCCCAACGCATATATGGAGATGACTCCGTTTCAACTTCCACTAACACAGATAAAAGGCTCTATATCAAACTCATTTCAGTTTTTTTTACCGGCAAATGACCGGCGAGCAAAAATTTTCTATCCCGACATAATGCTCAATTGGGAAGATTATAAAAAGTATGATTTCAATAAGGATTCCGATATATTATATTTACTTGATTTATGACCCTTAAAAAACACATCCCCAATGTTATCACCGCACTGAATATTGCGTGCGGGACGCTTGCCGTCATCGCCGTCTTCCGGTGGAATTTGCAGACGGCAGCCTGTTTTATCTTTGCCGGCGCCCTGTTCGACTTTTGCGACGGGGCGGTGGCACGCTTGTTGAAAGTATCGGGCGCTTTCGGCAAGGAGTTGGACTCGTTGTGCGACGTCGTTACCTTCGGGGTGGCGCCCGGCGTGATGGTATATAAAATGATGCTCGATAACACAATGGCGCTCAACGACTTTGGCGGACAGAGTTGGATTCCGCTGTTGGCTGTTTTGATTCCCGTCTTCTCTGCTTTGCGCTTAGCCAAGTTCAACCTCGACGAGCGCCAAACCACCGGATTTCTGGGACTGCCCACGCCGGCTAATGCCCTTTTCTTCGCCGGTATGCCGTTCATTGATAATCCCTTTCTACTTTCGCTGTTGGAATTGCCGTGGCTGTTGCCGGTGCTGACGGTGATATTCTCGCTGCTGTTGGTTACGGAAATCCCGCTGTTCTCGCTCAAATTCAAAAACCTCAAACGCAAAGGGAACAAAATACGTTATATTTTCCTCATCTGTGCGATTATGATGATGGTTCTGCATAGGAATAATGCGTTGCCGGTTGTTATATTGTTTTATATTCTTCTTTCGGGGTTGACGATCATATTCAAAAAAAGAAAACACGAAAGCACAAAGATATGAAGACACGACGACTAACTAGTCGTTCCTTAAAATATCATAAGACGGTTGGTTGTTATTGAAGCACTTAGCAAAAAGAGCCGTCAAAGTCGGGGAAAGCGTACACTCAAGAACGCCTCTCCGATGTGTTGTACGATATCCCCCGCGATCATGGCTGCCTCCCCGAATTTCTTTGCAGCGAGGCATCCGGCGACTCCGTGCAAATAGACGCCGGTAACGGCAGCAGTTTTCGGATGATGACCTTGTGCGAGCAGTCCGGTGATGAGTCCGGTGAGCACGTCGCCGCTGCCGGCGGTTGCCATGCCGGGCGTTCCGGTGATGTTGAAATAGCAACTGCCATCGGGAGCGGTGATGGCTGTGTGCGCGCCCTTTAACACTACGTAAGCGTTGTAGCGTGCTGAAAAGTCGCGCTGTTTGGCATTACGTTCAAAGTCGTCGGACGATGTGCCGACCAACCGTTCAAACTCTTTCAGGTGCGGCGTGAAGATGCAGCCTTTGGGGATGAAAGAGAGCCACGTGGGATTTTCCGACAGGATGTTGATGGCGTCGGCATCGAAGACGATGGGTTTATGGTAGTTTTGTATCAGCATTTTCAGGGCGTTGGCTGTTTCCGGCGCTCGTCCCAAGCCGGGTCCGATGCCGATGGCGCTGTATTGTTCGAGGTGGCGGATGTGGGAAAAACAGTAATCGTGTTCGTCAACGGAGACGATGGCTTCGGGGTGGCGTATCTGTAAAATCTCGACGCCTGTCTTGGCTGCGTGCGTCGTTACCAATCCCGCGCCGCTTCTCAGCGCTGCGCCCGTTGCCAGCACCGCGGCGCCAAACATTCCGTAACTTCCCGCAACGATTAAGGCATGACCGTAATGACGCTTATGGGAAAACTTCTCACGTGCCACAAGGTACGGCGAGACCATTTCTTGCGAAATGACGTAATTTTTTACCTCAACATCGTGGAGATATTGCGAAGAGAGTCCGATATCCAAACACTCGACCTCCCCGTAGTACGGATGGTTTTCCTGAAATAAAAACGCCAATTTCACCGGTAAGAACGACAGGGTGAGGTTGGCTTTGATGATGTAGCGGCCGTTCTCCAAACTTGTTCTGTCGCAATACAATCCCGACGGGATGTCAACGGCGATGGTCATGTAAGCGTTTTTGTTGATATGTTCGATGAGGTCTGCCATGAGACCTTCGATCGGTCGGGTAAGTCCGGAGCCGAGCATGGCGTCAATGACGACGTCGTTTTCGTAGAGTTGCGGGATGCAGTCGGAACTGTCAATGTCAACGATAGTTGCTTTCCCCTGCTGTTGCAGTCGCTCAAGGTTTAGAAAGAAATCGTCGGTATGCTTGTTGATGGTTCGGACGCAATAGACGTACACGGGGTATCCTTCTTCGGCAAGTTTTCGGGCGATGACTAAGCCGTCGCCACCGTTGTTGCCGCGTCCTGCAAAGACTTTGATGGTCTTTCCGAGTATAAGGTGGTCATTTTCAAATAGATAATCAACACAGGCGGACGCCGCCCTTTCCATCAGGTCAATAGAGGCGATGGGTTCGTTTGCGATGGTGAATTGGTCTAATTCACGAATTTGTTGGGATGATAATATTTTCATTTTCGAATGATTTAACATTGCAAAAGTACATTTTTTTTTGCAATCTCACAAAAACGTCGTACTTTTGCAACGCATAATTTTAAAAAATAACTAATCTAAATTAATACAGATGAAAAAAGTCATATTACTTGGAGATGAAGCCATTGCTCAAGGAGCGATTGACGCGGGGATGTCGGGTATTTTTGCCTATCCCGGGACGCCGTCAACAGAGATAACAGAGTTTGTTCAACAGTCGAAGGAAGCCAAAGAGAAAGGCATCCGTAGCAAATGGTCTGCCAACGAAAAGACCGCTTACGAAGCCGCTTTAGGGATGTCATACGCCGGCAAGCGAACGATGTGCTGCATGAAACACGTGGGCGTGAACGTTGCTGCCGACGCTTATGTCAACTCCGGCATCACGGGCGTCAACGGAGGATTTATCTTCGTTGCTGCCGACGACCCATCCATGCACTCCAGCCAAAACGAACAAGATTCCCGTTTTTACGCCAAGTTCGCTTTGTTGCCGGTGTTGGAACCCTCGAACCAACAAGAAGCCTACGACATGGTGCGCTACGGCTACGAATTGTCCGAGCGTACGAAGTTGCCGGTGATGTTGCGCATCACCACCCGCTTGGCGCACTCCCGTTCCGGCGTAGTTCGCAAGGAGGGATTGGCACAGAACGGGTTGAAACTGCCCGAAAACGCCAATCAGTTCGTTCTTTTGCCTGCCGTCGCACGCAGAAATTACAACCAACTGATTGGAAAACAAGCCGATTTGGAAAAAGCCGGCATGGAGAGCGGATTCAATCAATATATTGACGGCGACGACAAGTCGTTGGGAATCATTGCAAGTGGCATCGCCTACAACTACCTGATGGAAAATTTCAAAGACGAAAAATGTCCTTATCCGGTACTAAAAATCTCGCAATACCCATTGCCGACGCAGTGGATTGCCAAGTTGGTGGATTCCTGTGAAAAAATCTTGGTGTTGGAAGAGGGAATGCCGGTTATCGAAGAACAACTTCGGGGCATCTTAAACCGCGACGTTAAGGTTTTAGGACGCTTGGACGGCGCTTTGAACCGCGCGGGAGAATTAAATCCCAACCTCGTTGCCAAGGCGCTCGGCAAAAAAGACACCTGCGGAGTTCCCATTCCGGAGTTGGTAACGCCGCGTCCACCGAAACTGTGCGACGGCTGTCCACATATTGATTCCTACAACGCCCTGAACGAAGCCTTACAGCCGTATGGCAAAGGTCGCGTCTTCTCCGACATCGGTTGTTACACTTTGGGATTCCTGCCGCCGTACTACGCCATCTATTCCTGCGTGGACATGGGCGCTTCCGTTACCATGGCGAAAGGCGCTGCCGACGCAGGTTTAGTTCCCGCCGTTGCTGTCATTGGCGATTCCACCTTCACCCACAGCGGAATCACCGGATTGCTCGATTGCGTCAACGACAAAGCCCCGGTAACCATCATCATCTTAGACAACGAAACCACAGCCATGACCGGCGGACAGTCATCGTCGGCGCAAGGAAAAATAGAACGGATTTGCGAGGGGCTCGGCGTTGAAAAAGAACACATCCGCATCGTGAAACCGTTGCGCAAAAACCACGAAGAGATGGTGAAAATCATGGCTGAAGAGTTGGCTTACGACGGCGTTTCGGTCATCATCCCGCGCCGCGAATGTATCCAGACGCTCAACAAACGTATGCGCGAAAAATTTGCAGAGAAAAAATAATTCGTTTAACATATAATAATATAGTAATGAAAAAAGACATCATATTAGCAGGCGTTGGCGGACAAGGAATCTTGAGCATCGCCACCATCATCGGAACCGCCGTAGTTGCAAAAGACCTGTACGTGAAACAAGCCGAAGTGCACGGAATGAGCCAGCGTGGTGGCGACGTGCAGTCGCACCTCCGCATTGCCGACAAACCGATTTTCTCCGACCTCATCCCTATGGGACAGGCAGACATGATTATTTCCGTCGAACCGATGGAGTCGTTGCGTTATCTCCCGTACCTCAATCCCGAAACGGGCTGGCTGATTACCAATACCACGCCTTTTGTCAACATTCCGAACTATCCGGCGGAGGCAGAAGTGATGAAAGAGGTCGCCAAGATTAAAAACCACATCGCCATCAATGCCGACGCCATCGCCAAAGATCTCGGCAACGCCAAAGCCGCCAACATGGTCATCCTCGGCGCTGCATCGCTGCACTTGGACATTGATTATGAGGAGTTTAAAAAAGCCGTCATGACTAACTTCGGACGAAAAGGCGACGAAGTCGTGCAAGCCAACTTAGCCGCACTGGACGCAGGACGCAAGGCAGGGGAGAGTTATAGAGTTAAATGAGACTGCCGGAAATCATCTTAATCGCGCTCGGTTTGTCTATGGATGCGTTTGCCGTCTCCATCACGCTGGGGTTGTCGGTAAAGAGACCAAAAATAAAGGAATTTTTAATTCCCGGAGTCTATTTTGGTCTTTTTCAGATGATTATGCCGCTTGCCGGATATTTCGCCGGAACATATTTTGCCCATAAAATCCAAGAGTTAGACCACTGGGTTGCATTTGCGCTTCTTGTACTTATTGGCGGAAAAATGATAAAAGAGAGTTTTTCAAAAGAGAAAGAAAAGACGAAAGGGAATCCCTTTCAATTTTCCACGATGTTGTTATTGGCAATAGCGACAAGCATAGACGCTTTGGCTGTCGGGATAACATTTGCGTTTTTAGACGTAGATATTTGGAAGTCAATCATCATAATAGGCGTTGTAACTCTCTGTTTGTCAATGTGTGGCGTAAAAATCGGAAATGTCTTTGGGACAAAGTTCAAATCCAAGGCAGAATTTATCGGCGGGGCGGTTTTGGTGATATTGGGAGTTAAGATATTGATAGAGCATTTGTTTTTTTAGTACCTTTGCCGTCATGAATAATACACCCGAATCGGTAGTCAAAAAGGTTCTGCAAAAAGTGCGATGGATTCGTTATCATCGCCTGCATAAGGTAGAGGCGGAGGCATTGCTGAAAAGTATTGAATCTGAAAAAGGTAAGATAAGCCAACATCTGAAAAAACGCGCCAAAGAGTATGCGCATGATGTATTGGGCTGGACGGGTTATGCTCCGTGGCTGAATGTATATGCGGCGGTAGCGGGAGAATTTAAAGAGGGATGGATGCCGGATAATTACTACGGATGGGTCGTTGTGCCGAAAATGAAAGGTCTTTATGGCGAAATAGCAAAGGCTAATTCATTGTCAGCCAAACTGTTGAATACGGATAGATTGCCGGATATAGCATATCATGTCAACGGATTGTTTTTTTCCCCCGCATGGGAAGTGTTGCCTCCCGAAACCGTAGCGAAATATATTTTCAAACATGACGACAACGTTGTTTATAAAGCAGATAACTCATTGCAAGGAAAAGGAATACATTTTCTCGATAAAGGAACATTTGATATAGAAAAAATAGGCAAAACGGGAAATGGCGTCTTTCAAAAATATATCAAACAACACGATTTTTTTGATGAATTAATGCCCAACTCCGCCGTTACCTTGCGCCTGACCAGCGTTGTTGAAGACGATGGAAACGTCTCTTGTCGGGCGGCATATCTAAGGATTGGCCGGAACAAAGACACACATGTCAAATCGGCAACGGCTATTAAAGTCCCGGTGGACTTAAAAAGCGGCAAACTCTACGAAAAAGGCTATTTGACCGATTGGCGTTCCATAGAGCGTCATCCCGATACAAATACGCTGTTTGCAGGGAAAGAGATACCGAAATTTCACGAATGTGTGGCATACGTAACAAAGACACATCACTCCGTACCTTACTGTCGTTCAGTAGGTTGGGACTTAGTTGTAGATAAAAATGAAACAATACAACTGATGGAATGGAACGGGACGCACAACGACATTAAATTCTCCGAAGCAACGCACGGTCCGTGTTTTGCCGATCTGGGGTGGGAAAAACTGTGGAGGATATAAAACAGAACACGCCGTGAGTGGTATCGCCTTATTGCTAGAACCGACGTCGGCGTTCCGAGCAGGAGGACGAGCGGGGGAAAAGCAGAAAGCAGAAAGCAGAAAAGTCATTTGCTGCCACTCCGCTTTCTGCATTTTCCTTTCACACTTTCTGCTTTCTGCTTTTTTTGGTGTTGGGATCGCTGTTGCAGTTGATATTTCCGTTTTTGACGCAAGGCATTGTGAATTATGGGATTAGCAATCAGAATCTGGGGGTTGTAACGCTGATTTTGATTGCGCAGTTGGTGGTGTTTAGCAACGGGATTGCAATCATTCCCACTTAGCCGGTTATTTTAGTTTCAGTTTGGCAATTTCCTTTTCCAATTCGGCGATGGTTTGGTCCTTGTCGGCAATGGTTTGATCCTTGTCGGCGATGGTTTTGGCATTGTCGGCAATGGTTTGCTCTTTGTCGGCAATAGTTTGGTCTTTTTCTTCCAGCGCTTTGTCTTTTTCTTCTATCTGACGCTCTTTGTCTTGGAGTTCTTTGATGATGTCGTCTTCCAATTCCATTTCCCGTCTCTTTTTGGGGTCTTCCATCGCTTTGCGCAAACGACGGATAATCTGTCTATACTCTTCGGGGAAAGCCTCTTCGTCAACATCTAAAACATATCGAATATCCGTAACATTACTTTGGTCGAAGATGCTCAATATTTTCTCAAGGTCATTGCGGCGATGCTGTTTCAGTTCACTAATCTGTACAATCCACGACCGGTGATGAAGCCCTGATACAAATTCGCCCGATGCGGGAAACTCATCGCCGGTGTAAGCGTCTTCTACCGTGTAATTCACTTTCAGAACGGGACGTGAGGGGAGATCCATGCCGTAGGAAAGAAAGTAGATGCAGTAGATCTGACGCGCCTTTTCCTGTTTTTCGTCATAACTGTTGTTCGGATTTTGGTACTGAACGCCCAAATAGCGCCGAAAACGCATCAGGTCGGACTGAAGTTTGGCTTTCTGCAATTCGATGATCACCGTCTTGAAGCCGGTGTCGGTGGCTATTTTTGCCGAAAAGTCAAAACGGCAAACCGTCAGGGTCGAACCTCTTTTCGCACTCTTTTGAAGTTCTACCGTCTTCTCCTGGGCGCTAAAATCCAACTCCGCGATACGCTCGCCAATGATAGCCGAAAGAAAAAGCTTTGCCACCTTATTGTCTTCGAGCATGTATTTGAAAACTACGTCGTATATAGGATTGGCTATGTGCATAACTATGTGTTTTACGACTGCAAAGGTACATGTTTTTTTTGAATTACACGCAGACAGGTTAAACTTTCAATTTTTCAACTTTCAACTCCCAATTAAATCGTATCTTTGCACCAATAAAAATCTAAAAATATTTTGTAATGACATAAAGCGTAAAAATAGCATGCTGAGAAGCACCAAGGAAAACATATTGAAATAGCGATTACAGCTGTTCTTGAACATCATTTTCCACTTCTTTGACTCTTTGAAAAAAGGGTCCTACATCAAGAGTAAGTTAGTAAAAGCCGCTATGTGCGGCGTGGAGGAACTTGTCGGATGTAGAGGCGTGGAAACCTGATGTTCAGGCAGGTTTTTCCGCGCTATTTTTATTGCAATAAAAACAGAAAAGCAATGAAAAAAGAGAATAACAAAGGTCTTCTCGTAAAAGAACGACAAGAAGCGGTTAAAGAAATGCGCCATAGTTTGGACAAACTCAATATAGGCGAAGATATTCGTATGGTTTTGGAAGCCGGTAGTTTTTCCAAACAAGATTTAGCCCATATCATTGACTGCGACCGCAGCAATATTACCGATATATGCACAAGAGAAAACAATATGAACCTTGTGCAACTGATTTTAATATCTGTAGCGTTGGAGCATAACTTTCTCGATAAAATCTTCGCTCTGTTAAACCCCGAACAGGAAAGTATCCTGCCGGAGCGATATACGTTTGATGTTACTTCCTCATCGGTGCGAATTACACACCACCACGCCGACAGGGAGTCTGTAAAGGTTTTTCGCTTGCAACGGTGATAAACACGCCGGAACTCCGTGAAAATTATTCACGCAAACGTGAAAAAAATTCACGGGAAATATTTGCATAATGGCAAAAAAATGTTACAACAATAACTATAATTTATCAATAAACATAAAAGAATATTTTATTACATCGCTGTAATACAGCATAATATATGTTTCCGTATCTGATTTATAATAAGGAGAAAATCATATATGATATGGATATAATCCGTGAGAATTATTCACGCAAACGTGAAAATTATTCACGAAATTTTTAACCACAGTATGAAAAAGGGGCTTACCTTTACCCCACAAATAACATAATTATTAATTAAAATTTTTTACGAAATGAAAAAGTTAAATTTAAACAAAGAAGTCATCGCAACATTGAACGATGATAGTATGAACAGGGTAAAAGGCGGTGGGGTGTGTGCGACTTTTGAGGCCGATTGTAAAACTATTCCACCTCAAGCGACATGTCAGTGCCCTCCAATAGTAATATCTGTGGAACTAAGCAACTGTCCTCTGTGCATAAGCCCATTTTGATAGTCTAAAAAGAATGGACAAATTGTTAATGCCCATAATGTGCCTATGGGTTTTCATTATGGGCATTTTATTTTTTTGCGGGTATGTTTACAGTCGATCAAAAAATTATTGACATCTTCCATGTCTTTTCAAAAAAAACACCTCATTGTTTAGATTTCGGATTGTTAGCAGGACAAATGGGATTATCCATGGCTTTGTCGCTGTATGCTATCCATTCCAATAAAAGAAAATTCGAAAGAGAGGGAATAAAAACCATAGAAAATATTTTTGAAGAGATAGAAAAAGCGGATAGTTATATTTTTACTTTTTGTAACGGATTATCCGGTATTGGTTGGGCGCTTGAACATTTGGAAAAAAGAGGATTTATTCACTACAATACCAATATTTTATTGGAAGATGTTGATTCTGTTCTTTCTTATGTCTTGGATTCTGAAATGAAAAGCGGCAATTATGATTTTTTGCATGGCGCTTCGGGCATAGCGCTGTATTTTATCAGTCGCCTACAAAAAAATGAAAGTTTATTACCCATATTACAAAAATTTATCACACAACTAAACATGCTGAGTGAAAAACAATCAACAGGCGCTATTAAATGGATTTCGGTAATAGAGCATGAAACGCAAAAAAAAGGATATAATATATCACTCTCCCATGGCATGTCAAGCATAGCTGTTATACTGAGTAAATTATATGGTATAAAAGGAATAGACCAAGAAATGATTAAAAATTTGCTACAAGGCTGTGTAAATTATATTATAGAACAGGAAATAGACAAGGATAAATATGGTTCTTGTTTCCCAAGTTTTGCCATTGAAAGCATGGAGCAACTACATGGCAGTCGCTTGGGGTGGTGCTATGGGGATTTAGGGATAGCCATGGCATTGTGGCAGGCAGGAATTGCTTTACGAAATGAAATATGGAAGAACAAAGCGTTGGAAGTATTGTTATTTGCAGCCGAAAAAAGGAGAGATTTGAGAAAAAATTTTGTGAATGATGCCGGTTTGTGTCATGGTTCTGCTGGAATTGGTCATGTTTTCTACCGTGTGTGGTGGAATACCAAAATTCCGGAATTTAAAAATGCCGCTAATTATTGGTTTGAACAAACAATAAAAATGTCTATCTTTGCAGACGGTTTGGCAGGATATAAGATGTGGTATGGGGAAGAAAAAGGTTGGGCGAATTCTTATGGATTACTTGAGGGAATTGCAGGGATTGGGTTGGCATTGTTGATGTATTATTATGAAGTAGAACCCACGTGGGATGAATGTTTGTTATTAAGTTGATATAGAAATAGTTGATAAAAAATATTAATTAAAAAAAGTATTGTTATGGAACGATTTAAAAAATTACGGTTTATTGCGGTCTCTGTTATGTTAACAGGACTGGTTTTTCTCTTTTCATCGCTACCTGTTGTTGCGCAGGATTACCATGTAGCATGGAGCAATAATTTTGGTGGGTATGGTGATGATTTTTATGCTTCGGTAACTGTGGCAACGTCAAAAGCCGATGGATTTGTTGCAGTGGGATACTCTGATGAAGCATCCTTTGGTAATGGCGATTGGGAAGATGTTGCAGGGAAAGGCGGTCGAGACGCCACTATTGTAAACTATGGCTATGGAGCTTATACCCAGAGTGAGATACTATGGTGTAAGAATTTCGGCGGAAACGGCGACGATGTGTATTATGCAGCAACGACTGTACTTAACGGATATGTTGCAGTGGGATTTTCCGGTTTCGATTCTTTTGGCAACGGTGATTGGACTGGAGTTGAAGGAAAAGGAGGACAAGACGCCATTATTGTGAAATATGACCGAAATGGCGATGTGGTATGGAAAAAGCATTTTGGAGGAAATGGCGATGATCTTTATTATGCGGTAACGGCAGTATCGGACGGGGTTGTGGCAGTGGGACATTCCGCATCCACTTCTTTTGGCAACGGCGACTGGACAGGCATTTTGGGTAAAGGCGGCCAAGACGCCATTATTGTAAAATATGACAACAACGGTAATGTAGTATGGAAAAAGAACTTTGGCGGAAACGGTTGGGATCAATGCACATGGGTAACAGAAACGCTAGACGGAATTGTGGCGGCGGGGGTTTCTGCATCCGATTCTTT